>NZ_DASQNA010000007.1:300000-431882 GCF_035645195.1 Paenibacillus sp.
CCTGCCGCTCGATCGCCGGCGCGGCGGCGGGGCGGATGTCCGGATCGATGTACAAGCCGTCCCCCACGAGCGGATGCCCGATATGCTTCATATGGACGCGAATTTGATGCGTGCGGCCGGTTACCGGCTTGACGCGCACGACAGTCGCCGCCGTGAACCGCTCGACGACCTCGTAATGCGTCGTCGACGGCGCGCCGCCCGGCGTCACGATGCGCACATGCGGCTCGTCCGGGTCGCGGTCGATCGGTCCTTCGATGACGCCGGCGTCCCGTTCGACGCGTCCGTAGACGACGGCGATATACGTTTTCTTCACTTCGCCCTTCTGGAACTGCTCGCTGACGAACTGGTGGGCGTAGCCGTTCTTCGCCACGGCGATGACGCCAGACGTGTCTTGATCGAGCCGGTGAATCGGGCGGAACTTGTACGATTCGCCCTTCGCCTGCCAATAATGGACGATGCCGTTCGCCATCGTATTCGTGTAATGCCCGACGGTCGGATGCACGATCAGCCCGGCCGGCTTGTTGACGATCAGCAGGTAGTCGTCCTCGTGGATGACCTCGATGTCCATCGGCTGGGGCAAAATCGTGTCGGACGTTTCCACCGGAAGCTCGACCTCGACCGTGTCCCCCGCTTGCAGCGGCCGGTACAGCACGTCCGACGAGCCGTTCACGCGGATCATGCCCTCCATGCCGCGCAGCCGAATGAGCAGCTTGCGGGAGAGGCCCATGCCGGTGAGCAGCACGGAACGCAGCTTCCAGCCCGACTGCTCCGGCGGGACGACGTACGTGAGCTTCGTCGGCTCCGTCATCGGTCGCTCTTGCGCCGGAACACTTCCGCGCTGCGCGCGTACTCGACGTCGGCGCCGCCTTCGCGGACGTTCGCCGCGCGGGCGAGCGTGAAGAACAGATCGGACAGCCGGTTCAAATACGTGCGCACATGCTCGTTGATCTCTTGGCGCTCCGCGAGCGTCACGACGCGCCGTTCGGCGCGGCGGCAGACGGTGCGGCACACGTGCAGCGCGGCCGACGAGGGTGAGCCTCCCGGCAGAATGAAGCGCGTAATGTCCGGCGTTTCCGCGTCGTATTTGTCGATCAACGTTTCGAGCCGCTCCGCCATGTCGGGCGTCACTTTGTAAGGACGAACTTCTTTCTTCAAAATGGCGAGATCCGAGCCGCAGTCGAACAGCTCGTGCTGAATGGTCAGCAGCTCCTCCAGCATGTCTTCGAATTTCGTCCGATCCATGCCCGCCATCGCGACGCCGACGAAGCAGTTCAGCTCGTCTACCGTGCCGTACGCTTCTACTTGCGCGTCGTCCTTGCGCACGCGCCCTCCGATGACGCCCGTTTGGCCTTTGTCGCCGGTTCTCGTATATATTTTCAATCGACTCGCCTCCAGTCGTAATAACATTCTAAGATTTATAATCCTATGATCTCATAAATCGCCGGCAAATTCACATGCGCGCGCACATGCGCCGCCAGCCGCTCGAATGCCGCTTCGCGCCGCTCGCGGTGGCGGTAGCCGATCGGCAGCGGGGGCAGCTCCTTGTCCGCGCGCAGCGCGTTCAGCCACGCCCGGCGCAGCTCGTCGTTGTCGAACACGCCGTGCAAATACGTGCCCCAGACGCGTCCGTCCGCGGCGGCGGCGCCGTCGAACAGCGGGCCGGACTCGGTCTCGAAGCGGAACAGCGGGCGGACCGATCCGCGGAACGTCGTCCGCCCCATATGAATTTCGTAGCCTTCCGCCGGAAGCGTTGCCCCTGTTCCGTCGCCGCCGGTCCAGCCGAGGAACGTCCCGCGGACGCGCTCGGTGCGCTTTTCCGCCGTATACACCGTATCCATCGGCAGCAGGCGAAGTCCGTCCATGCGCCGGACCGCCGACTCCGACGACTCGAAGCCGTCGGGATCGTCCAGCGATAAGCCGAGCATCTGGTAGCCGCCGCAAATGCCGACAACGCGCCCGCCTTCCCGGGCGTACCGCAGCAGCCGCTCGTCCAGGCCCCGCTCCCGCAGCGCGGCGAGGTCCAGCAGCGTGTTCTTCGTTCCGGGGATGACGACCGCGTCGGGCTCGCCCCACTCCTCGAGGCGGCTGACGAACCGGACGGTGGAGTCCGGCTCTCCGGCAAGCGCGTCGACGTCCGTGAAATTGGACATGCGCGGCAGCCGGAGCACGGCGATGTCGAGCGCCGCGCCGTCCTTGCGCCCGAAGCCGCGCTTCGCGTCGAGGGACGCCGAATCCTCGTCCTCGAGCCCGATGTCCGGCAGCACCGGCACGACACCAAGCACCGGCTTGCCGGTTTCCGCCTCGAGCCACTCGAGGCCGCTCGTCAGCAGCGACGGGTCGCCGCGAAATTTGTTGATGATAAAGCCTTTCACCCGCTCGCGCTCGTCGGGACGGAGTATGGCCATCGTGCCGACGATGGAAGCGAACACGCCGCCGCGGTCGATGTCTGCGACGAGCAGCACCGGCGCGTCGGCCCAGGCGGCCGCGCGCATGTTGACGATGTCGCGGTCGCGCAGGTTGACCTCGGCCGGGCTGCCGGCGCCTTCCATGACGACGACGTCATGCGCTCGCCGCAGCCGCTCCAGCGCCTCGCGCACGTACCGCTCCGCCGTCGGCAAATACTTCTCGCGGTATTCGACGGCGTCGTAGTCGCGCAGCGGCTTCCCGTGCAGCACGACCTGCGACCGCCGCTCGCCGGTGGGCTTGAGCAAGATCGGGTTCATGTCGGTCGTCGCCGGCACGCGGCACGCGTCGGCCTGCACCGCCTGCGCGCGGCCGATTTCTTTGCCGTCGGGCGTCACGAAGGAGTTGAGCGACATGTTTTGCGATTTGAAGGGAGCCACCTTGTACCCGTCATTGGCCAAAATGCGGCACAGCGCCGTCACGAGGAGGCTCTTGCCGACGTCCGACGCGGTCCCCTGCACCATGATCGTCGGGCATAACCGTTCTTCGGCGGACCTCATCCGCGCATCGACTCCTTCCGCTCCGCGAAATACGCGGCGAGCGCCGCGAGCAACCGCTCGTTCGCCTCGCGGCGCTTCACGGCGACGCGCATGTACGACGCGTCCAGCCCGCGGAACGTCGCGCAGCTGCGCACGAGCACGCCGTCGCGGCCGAGCGCTGCCTGCACGTCGGCCGCGGTCGTCCCTGCGTCCTCCGGCAGCCGGACGAGCAGGAAGTTCGCCGCGCTGGGGAACACGCGCAGGCCGAGCGCGGCGAGCCGCTCCGCGAGCCATGCCCGTTCGGGCGGCAGCCACGCGAGCGTCCGCGCCGCGAACTCGCGGTCCGCGAGCACCGCCGCCCCGACCTCGAGCGCGATGCCGTTCGCGCTCCACGGCACGGCGAGCCCGCGGATGTGCCGGATCTCGTCCGGATGCGCGACGACATAGCCGAGCCGGAGGCCCGGAATCGCGTAAAACTTCGTCATCGAGCGCGTAACGAACAGCCCCGGCCGCTCCGCCGCGCGGCGGATGAGCGTGCGCCGCTCCTCGTCGGGCGAGAAATCGAGGAACGCCTCGTCGACGACGACGTTCCGGAACGCGTCCAGCGCCGCCTCCGCGGCGTCCTCGTCGAGCGTCCGGCCCGTCGGGTTGTTCGGATGGCCGAGCACGATCGCGTCCGCCCCTTGCGCCGCCGCGCCGCGCACCGCCTCCGGCGTCACCCGGAAGCCGTCGTCCGGCGACAGCGGCAGGTCCAGCAGCCGGCCGCCCGCGTGGGCGACGGCGGTTTCGTATTCGGCGAATCCGGGCGCCGCCGCGGCCGCCAGCTTCGGCGCGATCGCGCGCAGCGCGAGATCGATCGCCTCCGCCGCGCCGTTGCCGACCCAGATCGCCTCCATCGGCACGCCGTGCCGCTCCGCGAGCGCGCGGCGCAGCGCTCGCGCCGCCGGGTCGGGATAGGCGCCGACGCGCTCCCACGCCCGCAGCATCGCGGCGCGCGCGCCCTCCGGCGGCCCCCACGGATTCATATTCGAGCTGAAATCGACAAAATCGTCCGGCGCCCGCCCGTACAAGCTCGAGGCCGTCTCCAAATCGCCGCCGTGTCCGTAACGCTCCAACATCTCGATCGATGCCCCCGTTCTTCTGTCCGTTGTCGTTGCCTCTCCCCGCGAACCGTCTGCCCGCGTCAAGCGGAATGCCCCGCCGCGACGAGGGCGAGCAGCAGCGCCAGCTCCAGCCCTTCGATCAGCGCGCCGTACGCGTCGCCCGTCAGCCCCCCGAGGCGGCGGGCGATCCATGCGGCGCCGGCCGCGCCGACCGCCGCGGCGAGCGCGAGGCCGGCCGCCGCGGCCGGCAGCAGCATCACCGCGTCGCCCGTGCCGAAGACGGCGAGCAGCGCCGCGGCGCAGACGATGCCGACGCCGAGCGACGCTGCCGCATGCCGCCATCCGGCCGACCGCAGCGCGGCGCCCATACCGCCGCTGCCGCCGGCGTACGGCCAGCCGACGACCGCCCACGGCGCGAACATGCGCGCGACAACCGGCACCGCCGCGACGGCCGCGGCCATCCACAGGCTCCCCGCCGCCGTATACTCCATCAGCGACAGCACGAACGCGAACTTGCCCAGCAACAGCAGCGCGCCTGCCGCCGCCCCCGACGCGCCGACGCGCGGATCCTTCATAATCTCCAGCATCCGCTCGCGGGAGCGGCGGCTGCCGAACGCGTCCGCGACGTCCATCCACCCGTCGAGATGGAGCGCGCCCGTCGCCCATACCCACAGCGCCGTCGCAACCGCCGCCGCGGCCGCCTCCGGCAGCGCGAGCGGCAGGAGCGCGTACGCCGCGCCGACGATTCCGCCGACGACGGCGCCCGCCAGCGGGTAAAACACGATGCTGCGCCGCAGCACCCGTTCGTTCCATGCGCCGAAATCCGGCACCGGCACGCACGTCATGAGCCGCACCGCCGCCGACGCCGCTTTTATCCAATCCCCCATGTGACCCAAGCCGCCGCGCATGCCAACCCTCCCAGCAGCAAAGCGCCGAACGCGTGCAGCAGCCCGACGGTTTGCGCGATATGTTCCTTGCCGAGCGGCCGGAGCGGCTCGCCCATGTAGGCGCGCCGGCTCTCCACGCCGCCGTACCGGTTCACGCCGCCGAGCCGAACGCCGAGCGCGCCCGCCACGGCCGACTCGGGAATGCCGCTGTTCGGGCTCGGGTGCAGCTTCGCGTAGCGCCGGATCGCCCGCAGCGCGCCTCCCGCGGAGGCGCCGCGCAGCGCCGCGGCCGCGGCAAGCAGCGCGCCGGCGAGCCGCGCCGGCGCGTAATTGAGGGCGTCGTCCAAGCGGGCCGACGCCTTGCCGTACCACCGGTACTTCTCGTTCCGGTAGCCGACCATCGAATCGAGCGTATTCGCCGCTCGATACGCGAACGCGCCCGCTGCTCCGCCGAGCAGCGCGAAGACGACCGGCGACAGCACCGCGTCGACCGTATTTTCCGCGACCGTCTCTACCGCGGCGCGCGTCAGCTCGCCCTCGTCCAGCTCCGCCGTGTCGCGGCCGACGATGTAGCCCGTGTACAACCGCGCTTCCTCCAGGTCGCCTGCCGCGAGCGGCCGGTACACGCGCAGCCCCGCGTCGGCGAGCCCCTTCCAAGCGATCGTCGTCGACACGAGCCAGACGTTCGACGCATAGCCGAGCCACGGATGCACCCACGCGCACGCGCGTACGACCGCATACGCGGTCAGCGCGCTCACGGCCACCGTCGACGCGCAAAGAAAAACGCCGAACAGGATCGACCGCCCCTTCGGCTGCGCAACATACGTTTTCGTTTCGACCCATCGGATCCAGCGGCCGATCGCGACGACCGGATGCGGGAGGCGCTCGGGGTCGCCGACGATGCGGTCGAGCAGCAGCGCCGCGGCCGTCATCCAGAGCGTTTCTTCCCACGTGAACCACCACAGCCATTCGCCCGCGGCGCCCGCGCCGAACCAGCCGCTCACAGCAAAAACTCCCGGCTTTTCAGCTCGATCGGGATGCCCGCCGTCACGAGAAACACCTGCTCGCTCGCCGCGGCCACCTTCTGATTCATGCGGCCGGCGACGTCCCGGAACAAACGGCCGAGCGGCGAAGGCGGCACGACGCCGAGGCCGACCTCGTTCGTCACGAGCACGATCGTTCCTTGGAACCGCCGCAGCGCGGCGACGAGCTCGTCCACCCGCGCGAGGCAGCGCGCCTCCGCGTCCGGCTCGCCCTCGCACTGGAGCAGCACGTTCGACAGCCATAACGTCAGGCAATCGACAAGCACCGCCGTATGCCCGGACCGGTACACGTTGTATTCGAAATCGAGCGCCTCGAGCAGCTCCGGCAGTCGCAGCGGCTCTTCGATCGTCTTCCATGGGAATCCACCCGCATCGCGCCGCGAGCGGTGCAGGCCGATGCGGTCTTTCATTTCCTCGTCGAACGCCTGCGCCGTCGCCACGTAGACGCCTTCCTCGGCGTATCGCTCGACGTACCGTTCCGCGAAGGCGCTCTTCCCGCTGCGCGCCCCGCCCGTCACCATCGCTACGACCATCGCCCTACGCCCCCGCCCCGGCTTCCGCTTCCGAAGCTTCCGCGGCGAGCTTCGTCGACACGCCGGCGGAGGCGAACGTCGCCATGGAGCCGAGGATGTCGACGCCAGCCTCCACGATGCGCAGGCACAGCGCGGCGCCCGTCCCTTCGCCGAGCCGCATGTCGAGCTCGAGCATCGGCTCGAGGCCGAGCGCGTCCAAGACGACGCTGTGTCCCGGCTCTTCGGAGCGGTGCGACGCGATCAGGAACGACGCCGCGAGCGGCGACATCCGCGCGGCCGCGAGCGCCGCCGCCGTCGAAATAAACCCGTCGACGACGACGGGCAGCCGGTACAGCGCGCCGCCGAGGCAGACGCCGGCCATGCCGGCGATTTCGAAGCCGCCGACCTTCGCGAGCGCGTCCAGCGCCGCGGCCGCTCCGGCGTCCGCCGGCAGTCCGGCCGGCGACAGGCCGTTCGCCGCCAGCGCCCGGCGCACCGCGTCGCGCTTGCGCGCGAGCCCGGCGTCGTCGACGCCGGTGCCGCGGCCGACCGACACGTCGGGCGGCACGCCGAGCAGCGCGCTCGTGAGCGCCGCCGCGGCCGTCGTATTGCCGATGCCCATCTCGCCGACGCCGATCAGCCCGACGCCGCGCGCGGCGAGCTCGCCGACGAGCTCGATGCCCGCCAGCACGGCCGCCTCGGCCTGCTCCGGCGTCATCGCCGGGCCCCGCGTCATGTTCGCCGTCCCGCAGGCCGGCTTCTTCACCGTCAGCCCCGGACGGTCGATGTTCGATGCGACGCCCATGTCGACGCAGACGACTTCAGCGCCCGCATGACGCGCGAACACGTTGACCGCCGCGCCGCCGTTCAAAAAATTATGGACCATCTGCGCCGTCACCGCCGAAGGGAACGCGCTGACCCCTTCCTCGCATACGCCGTGGTCGGCCGCCATGACGACGACCGCCTTCCCGCCGAGCTTCGGCGGCATCTCGCCGGTTATGCCGGCGATCCGCTCCGCGAGCCGCTCAAGGGCTCCTAAGCTGCCGGGCGGCTTCGTCAGCGCGTCGAGCCTCTCCCGCGCCGCCGCCATCGCCTCATCCCGCAGCGGCTCGATCGTTGCAATGCGATCCAACAGTTTCATCCCGAAGCGCTCCTTTGTTTCCCCATCCAAATGATAGCCTATTATACCCGACCGGAAGGCACCTTGTCCTTCCCTTCGCCGGACTCCAGCATAATTTGCGGCGCGCCGTTCGTCGGATGCGCCACGATGGACGTCTCGGCCCCGTAGACGTCCCGGATCCGCTCCGCCGTCAGCACCTCCCGCGGCGCGCCGAGGCAGACGGCCCGGCCTTGATGCATGAGCAGCAATCGGTCGCAGTACATCGCCGCGAGGTTGAGATCGTGCAGCACCGCGACGACGGTGAGCGGCGACCGCCGCTGCCAGGCGCGGATGACGTCCATCAGCTGAATTTGATACCCGATATCCAAATACGTCGTCGGCTCGTCGAGCAGCAGCACTTTCGGCTGCTGCGCCATCGCCTTCGCCAGCGCGACGCGCTGCCGCTCCCCGCCGCTCAGCCGGTCGACCGGCCGATCCGCGAGCGAGGAGAGCCCCATGCTCTCGAGCACCACATCGATCAGCGCCTCGCCGACGCCGCGCTCCTCCCCGAGCCAATTTTGGAACGGGTAACGCCCCATTTCGACGACCTCGCGGACGGTGAAGCCGACCGGCGGCAGTGCGTCCTGCTGCAGCACCGCAAGCCAGCGGGCGAGCTCTTTGCGCTTGTAAGAACCGACCGACCGGCCGCTTAGCAGCGCGTCGCCGGAATCCGGGCGATCCAGCCCCGAGATGAGCTTCAGCAGCGTCGTTTTGCCGCTGCCGTTCGGGCCGATGATGCCGAACGACTCGCCTTCGCGCACCTCGAAATCGATGTCCCGAAGCACGGCGGCGCCGTCGTAGCTTTTGGCGACGTTCGTTACGCGAATCATGAGCCGGACCCTCCCATCGCGTTCTTATGCCGAACGAGCAAATACAAGAAGAACGGCGCGCCGAGGAACGCCGTGACGACGCCGAGCGGAATTTCCGTCGGCGAGAGCGCCGTGCGGGCGAGCGTATCGGCCCACACGATGAAGATCGCGCCGCCGATCGCGGACAGCGGCACGATGACGCGATAATCCGGTCCGAACAGCAGCCGGATCATGTGCGGGATGACGAGGCCGACGAAGCCGATGACCCCGGTCACCGACACGGCCGCGGCCGTCATGAGCGTCGACGCCGACAGAACGATCCAGCGGGTCCGTTCGACGCGGACGCCGAGGTGCGCCGCGCTCCGCTCGCCGAGCTCGAACAAATTGAGCGTCCGCGCATACCCGCACAGCACCGCGACGCCGAACAGCATGTACGGCGCCACGAGAGCGGCGTAGCGCCAGCCGCGCAAAGACAAGCTGCCCATCAGCCAAAACACGATCTGATTGATGACGTCGTCCGACAGCGACACCATGAACGACACGAGCGCGCCGAGGAAGGCGCTGACGACGACGCCGGCCAAGATGAGCGTCTCCCGCCGCATCCCGCCGTCCACCCGGGACAGCAGGTAAACGACGCACAGCGTCGCCATGCCGGTGCAGAACGCGACGACGGGCACCGTCCCGAACCCGAAGGCAAACTGCGCGTTCACAAGAATGAGGAACGCCGCGCCGACCGACGCGCCCGAGGCGACGCCGAGCGTGAACGGATCGGCGAGCGGGTTGCGCAGCACGCCTTGAAAGCCCGCGCCGGCGGTCGCGAGCGCCGCTCCGACGACGATGCCGAGCACGATGCGCGGCAGGCGCACCTGCAGCACGATTTGCTCGTGCGCGACGGACCAATCCGGCTGCACGAATTCGCCGAGCCACGGCAGCGCATGCGTCAGGATGCGCCACACCGTGCCGAGCGACAGGCTCGCCGAGCCGACCGAAACGCTTGCGACAACGGACAGAAGGAGGAGCGCAATTCCCGCTCCTCCCCATAAAGTCAGCTTCCGCCGCATAATTATTTCGTAAACTTCTCCGGATAGATCGCCTTCGCCACTTGGACGAGCGCATCCGTAATCCGCGGTCCCGGACGGGAAATCAAGCTGTCGTCGATGCCGATCACCTGACCGCTCGCCATCGCGTCGATTTTATCCCAGCCCGAACGGCCTTTGATGATGTCTTCCAAGCCTTCCACGCCCGCGCCGTACAAGATCACCTGCGGGTTCGCTTCAATGATTTTCTCTTCGCTGATTTCGTACCAGCCTTCTTGATCCGCGACGTTGATCGCGCCCGCTTCGGTCAGCAGCTCGTCCATGAACTCGCCCTTGCCGACCGTCCAGCCCGGAGAAAACTCGATGTACACCTTCTTCTTGTCCGCGTCGGCGATGCCCGCCACCGCATCGGCGACGAGCTGGCGATCCGCTTCCATCTTCGCCGCGACCGCTTCCGCTTCCGCGTTCTTGTTGACGATACGGCCGATTTCGCGCACGTGCGCGATCGCTTCGTCCAGCGTGTTCGTCTCGAACGCATATACCGTCAGGCCGAGCGCCCGCAGCTCTTCGATCGTCTTCGTGCTCATCGTCCAGCCCGCGACGACGAGGTCCGGCTCCAGCTCGAGAATGGCTTCCACGTCCGCCGTCAGACCCCCGACCTTCGGGAGGTTCGCCGTTTCCGCCGGATAGTCGGAATACTTGTCCGTGCCGACGACGCTCGCGCCCGCGCCGACCGCGAACAGCACTTCCGTCTCGCTCGGAGCGATCGACACGATTTTCTCCGGCGCCTTCTCGAACGTCAGCTCCGTGCCCGACGCGTCCGTCACCGTCAGCGGGTACGCCGTCGCCTCGGCCGCCTGCGCCTCTTCCTGCTCGGCAGGCTCCTCCGCCGCCGGAGCTTCCGCCGCCGGCGCTTCCTGCGCCGCAGGCGTCTCTTCCGCGGAAGGAGCCTGCGCTCCGCCGCCGCACGCCGCCGTAAAGACCGCTAGAACTACCGCCAACAACCAAACCAGATAACGCCTCATCATTCCGTCAACCTCTCCTGAAACTGAATTTATGAGAGAGTACTCCGCTTGCATGCTCGCGTGACAAACAAAAAAGCCCCCGTTTCGAAAGAAACGGAGGCGTCAGCGCAACGTGTGCATCAGGGGGTACGCGACCGGCCTTGCCGGGCGCCCTGTACGTCGAGCCGCATCCTTTTCCTCGAAGGATTTGTCAGCTTCGCTCTTAGGCAGGTCTCCTGACTCATGGGTTGCATGACGCGCCTCGCCTTCCCATCCCGGTATGCGGAACAGTGGCCTATCGAGGGCATCCCCATTTACAGTGGCGGGACCGCGCCGGATTCGCACCGGCTTCCCTTTTCACCTTCCCCGCTTCGTCGCGGGTCAGGACCTAAGAACGTCAATCGGGCAATTCAATTGGGTGTTGCTCTTCTCATAAAGACGATTATAGGAAAAATGGACGCGCGTGACAACCCATACTTCGATAACGTTCGACAGCCCCGTCGCGCGGACGGGGCTGCAGGCGTCTTATATTCCGTTCTTTTTACACTCGCCCCGCGGCTTGCAGCGTCGCGACGAAGTTGCCGATGCGCTCGAGCGCCTCCGTCAAATTCGCGACCGACGTCGCGTACGAGCAGCGGAGGAACCCTTCGCCGCCTTTGCCGAACACGTGGCCCGGCACGGCCGCGACTTTCCCTTCGGCGAGCAGCCGCTGCGCGAATTCGTCGGAGCTGAGCCCGGTTTTCGCGATGGACGGGAACGCGTAGAACGCGCCCTGCGGCTCGTGAATGTCGAGGCCGATGTCGCGGAATCCTTTCACGACGAGACGGCGCCGCTGGTTGTACGATTCGATCATCCGCTCCATCTCTTCCATTCCGTTGCGGAGCGCTTCGATCGCGGCGAGCTGACCCATGACCGGCGCGCACATGACCGTGTATTGATGAATCTTCAGCATCGCGCCGATAATGTCCGGATGTCCGCACGCATAGCCCATGCGCCAGCCGGTCATCGCGAACGCCTTCGAGAAGCCGCTCACGAGAATCGTCCGGTCGCGCATGCCCGGCATCGACGCGAAGCTGACGTGCTTCACGCCGTACGACAGCTCGGCGTAAATTTCGTCCGATATGACGATCAGATCGTGCTCTTCTACAAGCTTCGCGATCGGCTCCCAATCCTCGCGCGTCATGACGGCGCCCGTCGGATTGCTCGGGTAGCTCAAAATCAGCACCTTGGAGCGCGGCGTGATCGCGGCGCGCAGCGATTCGGGACGCAGCTTGAATTGATCCTTCGCGAACGTCTCGATGCCGACCGGCACCCCGCCGCCGATCGCCGTAATCGGCGAATACGAGACGTAGGACGGCTCCGGCACGAGCACTTCGTCGCCCGGCGACACGAGCGCCCGCAGCGCGAGGTCGATCGCTTCGCTGCCGCCGACCGTCACTAGCACTTCGTTGCTGGGCTCGTACGTCACGTCGAACCGGTTGTGCAGGTACGACGCGATTTCCTCGCGCAGCTCCGGCAATCCGGCGTTATGCGTGTACGTCGTGCGTCCCTGCTCGAGGCCGTTCACGGCCGCGTCGCGGAACCGCCACGGCGTCACGAAATCGGGCTCCCCGACGCCGAGCGAAATAATGTCTTTGCTGCCGCTGACCAGGTCGAAAAATTTGCGAATCCCGGAAGGCGGAATCGATTTCACGAAAGGAGTCAAATAGCGTTGCATCGTGCGCGCACCTTCTCTCGAATGTTACGGAGACACAACCATTCGATGATCGCCTTCGCGATCCTCGAATATGATGCCGTCCTGTTTGTATTTTTTCAATATAAAAAACGTCTTCGTGGACAATACCCGCTCGAGCGTAGACAACTTGTTCGATACGAACGAGGCGATTTCGCGCAGGCTCTTGCCCTCGATCTCCACCTGCAGGTCGTACGCGCCGCTCATCAGGTACACGCTTTTCACTTCGGGGTACAAATAAATGCGCTCCGCGATCGCGTCGAAGCCGTGTCCGCGCTCCGGCGTAATTTGGACCTCGATGAGCGCCGTCACTTTCTCTTGATCGACCTTCGCCCAGTTGACGACCGTCGCGTATTTCACGATGACGTTATTGTCTTCCATTTCGCGGATCGCTTCCCGCACCGTCTCTTCCTTCACGTCCAGCATCGTAGCGATCAAGGCGGCGTCGCGCCGGGAGTCCTCTTTCAACAGCTCAAGAATTTTCAGTTGCAGCTCCGACATCGGATCCTTCCCTCCTGTGGTGGCGTCTGACATCCACACGTTAAATATACATTCCATATTACCCAAACGGCGCCCGCACTGCAAAAGAAAAACTGCCGGGATTGTCCGGCAGCCTCTACTCCCCGATTTCCTGCCAAAAACAGAACACTCCCGCGTCTCCTGTTCAAGAGCCGGGGAGTGAATATGGTGTGGTCGATCGCCGTTACCGGCGCGCCAATTTCCTCATATTGTGTTCAATGTCGCGATGCGCGTATCTCGGATGAATCATGACAGCCCCGGCTGCGCCGACGCCGACGAGCAGGTCGCCGTCGTACGCCGCAACGACGTCTTCGCCCTCCGAAAGCAGCAGCTTATACCGTTCGTCCGCGGCCGGCGCGGCGTCCAACAGACGATGCAATGCCGCCATATCCGGTTTTTTGTTTTCGAACGCGATTTTCACGTGCCGTCCCTCCGCCTTTCACACTTGCTAAGATAGTTATAATTATACGGTTGATCGTATAATTATGCAATAGGCGGAGCAAAAAAACGGGCCCTTACCGGTGCCCGTTCCCGTTCAAGTGCGTTCTCATGAAAAACCACGAGAACAGCGGCGCCGACCCCAGCACGAGCATCAGCGTCGTGATGTGTTTCGGCGCGGTCGTCCACGACACGACGACGATGAACGCGATCGTGCCGAGGATGCGGCCCGTATTGAGCGCCGTCTCCCGCAGGACGACATATTCGACGCGGTGCTCCGCGCTCTCCGTATTCGCCCCGATCAAGTCGAAGATCGACGACGTGATCGGAATCGAATAGAGCGGATATGCGAGCGCCACGACGATGCCGAACGTCAGCAGCGTCGTGTAATCGACTTTCCAGAAGAACAACAAAATCACGAGCGTCATGGCGAGGGCCCCGGCGAGCATAGGCGTCGCCCGGCGGCCCGGCTTGATCAGCTTGCCTGCGATGAAGAAGGCGAACAAGCTGACCGCGGACGTCACCAACGCGTAGTTGCCTAGCTGCATCTCGTTACGGGTCGCGATGTACACCATCAGGCCGATCAGGAAGCCGAAGACGCCTTCGCGAATCCCTTGCGCCATCAGGGCGGGATACGCGCTGCGCCACGCGTTATCCGGCTGGGCCAGCTGCCGGATCCCGTACAGCCACTCATAGTTCGGCTGCGCGGGCCGTTTCTTCAAGAAAAAACTGACGACCGCACCCACGACGAACACCGCGAGCGAAATCGAGAAAATGAATCGGTACCCGGTCGTATCCTCCATGCGGGTGATGAGGAAGCCGGAAATCCACGGCGCCGCCATGCCGACGGCGGAGCCGAGCAATCCCGCCCAGCCGTTGAAGCGGTCGCGGTTGTCCGGGTCGGTCACCTCGAAGTAGACGACGTTGAAGGCGAGCCAGAAAAATGCGGAGGACAAGCCTTGCACGGCGCCCAACGCGACGACCCATTGCGCGGCGCTTTTGCCGAGCATGAGGACGAGCAAATAAAACAAGGCCGCCACCGCGACGCCGGCCCGCAGCGAGTTCATCTTGTTATGTTCCTTCACCCATTTGCCGGCCAAGACGAACGTCGTCGCCATCACGATTTGGTTCGACAGCGCGAACCAGCCGATCATGGCGAAATCTTGCTTCGCCTTCCACAGGTACACGTTGACGAAGGCGCCGGACAGCGCGTTGGCGCAGGCGAACAAAGCGTTAACGAGAAGAAGCAGCCGGGTTTGGCCGTCGAGGCGGCCTTTCGAACTGGCGATTCGATGCGGCATGGATCGGACTCCTTTTTCCCACTCTTGCTCTTGCGTAGCTTCGAGTTAGGTTGCCCCAAAACCGCGTCCCGCATCGATGGCGGCAAAAAATGGGCGCTTCCGATCAGTCGTCCTGCTCTTCGCCGAGGCGGCGGACGATCGCGGCGCGGTCCTTCTGACTGAGCCGCTGCTGCACCGTAAAGCAGTGCGAGCAGACGAAGACGTCGAGACGGAACGGCGCCGTCAGGAACGGCGGCAGCGGCGCCAGCGCCGGGCGCTGCGCGAACGCGCCCGCTTCGACCGTCGTTTCGCCGGCGAGCACCATGTATTCTTGGCATTGCGGGCATTCCGGCACATCGTCCTGCGCGTCCAAATACTTCTCCGCCGCGCGCGAGTACCGGTACCAATCGTCATCCTGCTCCTCGTCGAAGGCGATGGCGGCATCCCGCTTCGTCGGAATCGAAATCGTGCGATAATCGGACAGCTCGTTAAAACAGTGCGGACAGTTCGGCTCCGGACCGAGCTCTTCGTCCCACGTAATTTCCATTTGGCACCACGGGCAAACTTGGCTGTTTTGCTGCGACATCACCGCATCTCCTTTACAACCGGCTAAAATAATAAACCCCGCATACGAAAAAAATCAGTGCGACGGCGAACAGCGCGCCCCATAAGTATTTCACGGGTCGTACCCCCTTTATTGCGACGGGCTTCCCTTATTGTAGCGAAATCCGGCTCGAGAAAAAAGCGGCCGGCCTTCGACTCCCTTGGGCGGATTGAGTACAATGGAGGAAACGTTTCGCGAGGGGGTTGTCGCATGCGCATTTTCGTGACCGGCGCGTCAGGATACGTCGGGACGGCGATCGTGGAGAGGCTGCTGGGGGATGGACATGAGTTGGTTTGTCTCGTTCGAAATTCGAACCGGCTGCGCGGCGCCGCCGCCGGCTCGCCCCGCGTACGAACGGTCGAGGGCGATCTGCTCGAGCCCGCGTCGTACCGCTCCGCCCTGCGGGAGGTCGACGCCGTCATTCATCTCGTCGGCATCATTCGCGAGCGGCCGGCGGCCGGCGTCACGTTCGAGCGGCTGCACGAGCTCGGCACGCGGCTGCTCGTCGACGCCTGCACGGAGGCGGGCTTCGCCGGCGACGGGCGGCAGCGGCGGTTTATCCATATGAGCGCGCTGGGGGCCCGCCCCGGCGCATCGACGGCGTACTTCCGCTCGAAGTGGGCGGCGGAGCAGGTTTTGCGCGAAAGCGGTCTGACGCATGTGATCTTCCGTCCCTCGGTCATCTTCGGCCCCGGGGACGAGTTCGTCAACATGCTGGCCGGCCTCGTCCGCGCGCCGGTGACGCCGGTGCTCGGCGACGGCCGGTATCGGATGCAGCCCGTCTCGCTGCGAACGGTGGCCGACGTGTTCGCGAAGGCGGCCGCCGGCGCCGGTCCGGCGAACGCCGCGTTCGACGTCGGCGGTCCGGAGCAGCTCGCGTACAACGAGATGCTGCGCGACATCGGCGCGGCGCTCGGGCGGCGCGTCCGGCTCGTCCATGCGCCGCTGCCGCTCATGAAGCCGATCGTGCGCGCGATGGAGCGGTTCCCGTGGTTCCCGGTGACGACGAACCAGCTGACGATGCTGCTGGAGGAGAATATTTGCCGGGAGGGCACCCCGTTTTACGGCGTGTTTGACCCGCCCGTCGTCCGTTTCGCGGACGGCATCCGCGAATACTTGCGGCCGTAAGCGGCCCAACCGGAGGGCACGCGCTTCCGCCCGACTGGACAGTTCCGTGCCCTTCTTTCATTCCGACCCGCTGCAGTGCCTTCCCCGGAACCGCTCAGCAGGAACGCCGAAATGCACTCGCCCTCGCAGTCCTCGCGCCGAACCTACGCTTCCGTTCAACCGCACAAATCTTGTGCTCTTTTCGCCAAACCGCACATTTTTTGTGCTCTTCCCGCCGGACCGCACATTTTTTGCGCTGTCGGGGAGCACTCGGCGACCGTCGAACCCGTCCAACGGCCTCCCTCTTCCTCGCACCGAACCCCCGCTCCCGCTCAACCGCACAAATTTTGTGCTCTTTTCGCCGAACCGCACATTTTTTGTGCTGTCGGTGGAGCCCCAGGCGACCGTCGAACCCGTCCAGCGGCCTCCCTCGTCCTCGCACCGAACCCCCGCTCCCGCTCAACCGCATAAATCTTGTGCTCTTCCCACCACACCGCACATTTTTTGTGCTGACAGCCGCCGCGAAGCGGGACTAATCCCGACGAGGTGAGGGAGTCGTGTGTTCGGCTAGCGGGGACCGGACCCACACAGCAAAGCCCGGCGGAGCCGATGCGGCTCCCCGGGCTTGCACATGTAATCTATTTCAACTCCGCGACGGTGACGCCGTGGCCGCCTTCGTTGAAGGCGCCGATCCGGAACGTCCGCACGTGCTTGTGCCGGCGCAAATATTCCTGAATGCCGGTGCGCAGCACGCCCGTTCCTTTGCCGTGGATAATATATACCTGCGATAAGTTCGCCATGATCGCCTCGTCGAGGAAGCGGTCGACTTCAACGATCGCCTCCTCCACGTTGGAGCCGCGCAAGTCGAGCTCGGTCCGCACGTTCTCGTCGCGCGTCCGCTTCACGGTGGCGACCGCCCGCTGGCCCTGCTTCGCGGCGGCCGACGAGCCGACGAGCTCGAGGTCGGTCAGCGCGACCTTCATCTTAATAATGCCGAGCTGCACGATCGCCCCGTCCGCCTGCTTCTCGACAACGTGGCCCTTCTGGCCGAGCGACAGCACCTTCACCTCGTCGCCGGGCGACACCTGCGCCTTCGCGCGCGCCCCGCCGGCCGCAGCCGCCGACTTGCGCGGCTTCGGCGCGGCTTCCTCGAGGCGCCGCTTCGCTTCGATCAGCTTGTGCTCCTTGATCGACGCGCCTTCCTCCATCGCCTGCTTGCGCAAATCGGCGATGATCGCCTCCGCCTCGCGCCGCGCCTTGGCGAGCGCCTCATGCGCCTCGCGCTCCGCCTCGACGAGCCACTTCTCGCGCTGCTCCTGCAGCTTGCGCTTCTCCTCCGTCAGCTCGCGGCGAAGCTCCTCCGCTTCCCGGCGCAGCCGTTCGGCTTCCCGGCGCTCCGCCTCGGCGGCAAGCCGATGCTCCTCGAGCTTGCCGATCATCGACTCGACGCGCTGGTCCTCCTCGGTCACTTGACCGCGCGCCTCCTCGATGATCCGACGGCTCAGCCCGAGCCGCTCGGCGATCGCGAACGCGTTGCTTCGACCCGGCACGCCGACGAGCAGCCGGTACGTCGGACGCAGCGTCTCGACGTCGAACTCCATGCTCGCGTTGATGACGCCCGGCCGGTCGTACGCGTACGCCTTGAGCTCGCTGTAGTGCGTCGTCGCCATGAGCCGGCAGCCCATCGCGCGGATGTGCTCGAGGATGGCGATCGCGAGCGCCGACCCTTCCGCCGGGTCCGTACCCGCGCCGACTTCATCTAAAAGCACGAGCGAGCGCGGCGTCATCTTTTTCAATATCCCGATAATATTGGTCATATGGCTGGAGAACGTACTAAGACTCTGTTCGATGCTCTGCTCGTCCCCGATGTCCGCGAACACTTGGTCGAACACGCACAGCTCGCTGCCGTCCTCGGCCGGCACGAACAGCCCGGTCATCGCCATGAGGCTGAGCAGCCCGACCGTCTTGAGCGACACCGTTTTGCCGCCGGTGTTCGGACCCGTCACGATGATCGCGGAGTACGAGCCGCCGAGCTCGATGTCGAGCGGCACCGCATGCTCCATAGGCAGCAGCGGATGGCGGCCGCGGCGAATGCGCAGATACCCCTTGTCGTTGATCGCCGGCAGACTCGCTTTCATGTCGCGGGCGAGCCGCGCTTTCGCGAACAAGAAATCGAGCTGCCCGAGCAGCTCCACGTTCGCCTCGAGCGGCTGCGACTCTTCGGCGACGGAAGCCGTGAGACGCTGCAAAATTTTCTCGATCTCCCGCTCCTCCTGCACGCGCAGCTCCCGCAGCTTGTTGTTCAGCTGCACGACCTGCTCCGGCTCGATGAACAGCGTCGCGCCTGACGACGACTGGTCGTGCACGATGCCGCCGAACGAGCTGCGGTATTCGCTCTTCACCGGAATGACGAAACGGTCGTTCCGCACCGTGATCAAAGCGTCCTGAAGCATCTTCTGCACGGACGAGCTGCGCACCATCGATTCGAGCCGCTCGCGCACGCGCGCCTCGCCTGAACGGAGCTCCCGCCGCACGCGGTACAATTCGTCGGACGCCGTATCGACGACGACCCCGTTCTCGTCGATGCACCGGCGGATCGCCTCCTCCAGCGTCCGCAGCTCAACAACGCCTTCGGCGAGCGCGCCCAGGATCGGCGCCTCGTGCTTCTCCTGATACGCCTCGATGAACCGCTTCACCCGACGGCCGCCCTGCACCGTGTCGGCGACGGCGAGCAGCTCGTGGGCGCTTAACGTCCCGCCGATGTTCGCCCGCTTCAGGCTCGTCCGAATGTCCGAAACGCCGCCGAACGGCGCCGCGCCCTTCATTCGGTCGACCGCCGCCGCCTCGTCGGTGCCGGCCAACCGATGGCGAACTTCTTCCAAATCTGAGCTCGGCGTCGCCTCCGCCGCGAACGCCTTCCCGATCGACGTCGCCGCGTGCGATTCGAGTTTATTTAAAATTTTGGGGTATTCGAGTTTTTCCAATAGCTTCTTATCCAACGTACGCACTCCCCTCAAGTAAGTATTATATCCAATGATCCCGGGCAACACTAGAAAATGCACCGGAAAGACGAAGCGTGCGACAAACCATTGCGAGGAGGACAGAAGGATGCATTTTTTGGCCCATGTGGTTCGATTTGTCGTCTCGGCACTCGTTCTGTTGTTGGTCGGCGCCCTCGTGCCCCAATTCGAGGTGGGCGGCTTCTGGAGTGCACTGTTGCTGGCGCTCGTCATCGCGTTGTTCGGCTGGGTGCTTGAAGGCATTTTCGGCAAAAAGATCTCGCCGTTCGGACGCGGCATCGTCGGCTTCCTAGTGAGCGCGCTGGTCATCTATCTGGCGCAGTTCATCATCGGCGGCGTGGACGTTTCGGTCATCGGCGCGCTTTTGGCCGCGCTCGTTATCGGCATCATCGATTTGTTCCTGCCGATCGGCTCGCCATTCGAACGGGGCGAACGTCGTCGAGCGGACTAAACCGCCGGAGGGGAAACGTCAGTCTGCACACGGGTGCGGGCTCGTTTTCTCCCCCGTACATAATTTCATCATCTTGTCACAGTTCTTCCAACGTTTCTTCATGAAATTCGCGCCGAATCGGAGTACAATGGGGATGGGCAACGATCCATTCGTTATTTCCGAGGGGGCTATTGGATAATGAACATGAGAAAAATTACACTCGTCCTTGCGCTTGCTCTGACCTTCGCCGGGCTGCTCGCCGCTTGCGGCGGCGCCGAACAATCCGCGCCGGCCGTCGAGCCGACGGGCAACACGGTCGATCTGGCGATCGAAGCGAAGGATTTCGAGTTTGATCAAAAGGAATACCGCGTGAAAGCGGGCGACACCGTCAACGTATCGTTCGTAAACGCGCAAGGCATGCACGGCATCGACATCGTCGGCTACAACGTGAAGCTCGGCGACGGCGACACCGCCACGTTCGTCGCGGCGCCCGGCGAATACGACATTGTGTGCAACATCATGTGCGGCACCGGCCATTCGCAAATGCGCTCGAAGCTGATCGTCGAATAAGGATGAACGAAAAAAGACCTCCCGCGAGGTCTTTTTTTCGTCGCTGCCGATGCAGCAATAACCGCCGACCCGGTTCGGGCGGCGGTTTCGTCGGTTACTGCGTTTCCGAAATCGTCAATTGAATCCATTCGTTAAACTCGTTCTGCAGCTTCACATACTCTTCCTGGAGCTTCTGGTACCTCGCCTCGAGCGACAAGTCGCCCGTGTTCTCCGCGTCCTGCGCATCCCCAGCCCCGGTCCCGGCGGACTCGGCGGACGGCGCATGGCCGGCTGCGGCTTCGGCGGCCGCGGCGGCGATCGCCTGCGCTGCGGCCGCCTCCCGCTCCGCAAGCTCGGCCTCGAGCCGAGCGATTCGCGACTCCATCGTCGCGGACGCTTCCGCCGCTTCGCGGGCGGCGTTCTCGTACTTCGCCTGCCACTCCTCCACGCGTTCGGCCCAGAGAAGGCTCGCAAGCTCAGCTTCTTCCGCGAGCCGCTTGTTCTCCGCTTCGAGCGAATCGACGCGCTGACGAAGCTCGAGCGCCTCGCTCGCTATGCCGCGCTCCTTCTCCTCTGCTTCTTCCGCGAGCCGCCGGTTCTCCGCTTCGAGCGTCTCGACGCGCTGACGAAGGAGGGGCGCCTCGCTCGCCTTGCCGCGCTGCTCCTCCGCTTCTTCCGCGAGCCGCTTATTCTCCGCTTCGAGCGCCTCGATCCACTGCTGGAGCTCGAGCGCCTCGCTCGCCTTGCCGCGCTGCTCCTCCGCCTCTTCCGCGAGACGCTTATTTTCCGCTTCGAGCGCCTCGATCCGCTGCTGTAGCTCCAGCGCCTCGTTCGCCTTGGCGCGTTCCTTCTCCTCCGCCTCTTCCGCGAGGCGTCGATTTTCCGCTTCGAGCGCCTCGATCCGCTGCTGTAGCTCGAGTGCCTCGTTCGCCTTGGCGCGTTCCTGCTCCTCCGCCTCTTCCGCGAGGCGCCGGTTGTCCGCTTCGAGCGCCTCGCACCGCTGCTGGAGCTCGAGCGCCTCTTTCGCCTTGCCGCGCTCTTTCTCCTCCGTCAGCTCGAGCGCCTTGCGAAGCTCCTCGATCCGCTGCTTCGACTCCGAATGCTCGCGCTCGAACGCATCGAACTTGCCCTTCAGCTGGAAAAACTCGTCCGCCATCCGCACGAGCGCCAGCACGGCGACCCGCTGATGGTCGAGGCGAGGGTTGCTCTTCGCGATCGCTTCCATGTTTTCGTTCACGTATACAGAAATACGCTTCATGTATGCTTGGTTGTACGTACCGATCATCTTGTACGTATTTCCGAAAATTTCGACGGTAGTGCGAATCTTCTCATCCGGATGCATCCGCTGGGCACGCCCCTTTCGACAGAAGTCAACAAAAATGCCGGCGCATCGTCAACTTTCGTACTAATTCGATGCGGCCGGCGCAGTTTCCTGCTATTTGTTTTTTACAATTTTTTTGCTTTTCTTCCGTCTAGCGGATTATTTCCGCAGCTCGGCGCCGTAGCGGTCGGCGAGCGCTTCGGTGACGCGCGCGTGCGCGGCGGTCACTTCTTCGTCCGTCAGCGTCCGCTCCCCGTGGCGATACACGAGCGCAAGCGCCACGCTTTTCTTGTCCGGGCCGAGCCGCTCGCCCATGTACACGTCGAACACGCGCACCGACTCGAGGAACTCGCCGCCCGCCTCGCGGCTCGCCGCGACGAGCGCGCCCGCGGGCACCGCGCGGTCGACGACGACGGCGATGTCGCGGGAAGCCGCCGGGAACCGCGGCAGCGGATCGTAATTCGCCCGCAGCACCGCTGCTTCCGCCAGCGCTTCGAAATCAAGCTCGAACGCGTACGTATCGTCGAGCTCCCACGCCGACTGCACTTCCGGGTGCAGCTGCCCGATGCGGCCGAGCTTCGTGCGCGCTCCGTCCAACGACACCGCGTACACGTCCGCCGTGCGGCCCGGGTGGAAGCCCGCCGGCGCCGAGCGCTCGTATTCCGTCGTCAAGCCGAGCTGCGTCGTCAGCTTCTCGAGCACGCCCTTCAGATCGTAGAAATCGACCTTCGACCGGGCGCCTTCCGCCCAGTGCGGCGCGGTTTTCGCGCCGGCCATGACCGCCGCGAGCGTCTTCCGCTCCGTCGGCAGCTTCGAGAGGCCGTCCGTTTCGTCGGTCAGGAACACGCTGCCGATTTCGAACAAGGCGACGTCGTCGACGTTCCGGTTCCGGTTGTGCACGACCGCCTCGAGCAGATGCGGCAGCAGACTCGTGCGCAGCACGCTGCGGTCCTCGCTCATCGGCATCGACAAGCGGACGAGGCCCGCGCTCTCGAACAGCCCCGTCAATGCGCCGGTCCGGCTTTCCGCCGTCAGCGAATACGTGACCGCCTCGTGCAGTCCGGCGCCGGTCAGCGCCCGGCGCGCGATGCGCGTCACGCGCTGCGGCTTCGTGAGCGCCCCCGGCGTCGTGTCGCCGCGGACGAGCGTAATCGGAATGTTGTCGTAGCCGTACAGGCGCGCCACTTCTTCGATCAGGTCGACGTCGCGCACCATGTCGCCCCGGCGCAGCGGCGCCGTCACCTCCAGCGCGTCCCCGTCGCCTGCGACGTCGAAGCCGAGGCGGGCGAACACGCCGCGAATGTCGGCGGCGGACAGCGATGTGCCGAGCACGTCGTTCACGCGTTGCACCGTCAGCGGCACCGTGCGCGGTTTCGGCTCGTCCAGCATCAGCTCCGCATGCCCGTTCGTCGCCTTGCCGCCCGCGTAGCGGCACAGCAGCGCCGTCGCGCGGTTCAGCGCCGGGATGACGGCGTCCGGGTTCACTTCCTTCTCGAACCGGAGGCTCGCTTCCGAGCGAAGGCCGAGCTCGCGCGACGTGCGGCGCACGGAGCGGCCCGCGAAGCGCGCCGACTCGAGCAGAATGCGCGTCGTGCCCGGCGTCACCTCGGAGTTGGCGCCGCCCATGACGCCGGCGAGCGCGATCGGCTTCTCGCCGTCCGTAATCAGCAGCATATGCGGCTCGAGCTTGCGGTCGGCTCCGTCCAGCGTCTCCATCCGCTCGCCCTCGCGCGCGTTGCGCACGACGATGCGGCTCCCGCCGCCCGCGAGCGTATCCGCGTCGAACGCGTGCAGCGGCTGCCCGTACTCGAGCATGACGAAGTTCGTGATGTCGACGACGTTGTTGATCGGACGAATGCCCGCCGCCATGAGCCGGTTCTGCATCCACAGCGGGGACGGACCGATCTTGACGCCTTCGATGAGGCGAGCAGCGTAATGCGGGCAGTCGTCCTTCGCTTCGATGTCGATGCGGACGCGATCCGACGTCGGCACGCCCGACAGCTCGACGCCTTCGTTCTCGTCCGGCAGCGCGACCTTCCGGTCCAGCAGCGCGCCCGCTTCGTACGCGACGCCGATCATGCTGAGCGCGTCGCTCCGGTTCGGCGTCAGATCGAGCTCCAGCACCTCGTCGTCGATGTCGAGCAGCGCGATAATGTCGGCGCCGACTTCCGTATCCTCCGCCAGCACGAGGATGCCCTCTTGAATTTCTTTCGGCAGCAGCTTGTCGTTGAGGCCGAGCTCTTTCGCCGAGCAAATCATGCCCTGCGACTCGACGCCGCGCAGCTTCGCCCGCTTGATTTTCAAATCGCCCGGCAGGCTCGCGCCCACGAGCGCCACCGGCACCTTCTGGCCTGCGGCCACGTTCGGCGCCCCGCACACGATCTGCAGATGCTCGTTCTCGCCGACGTCGACGCGGCAGACGCTCAGCTTATCGGCGTCCGGATGCTTCTCCCGCGACACGACGTGCCCGACGACGACTTTCACGACGCCGAGATTGCGCGCCGTCACGCCGTCCACCTCGATGCCGCCGCGCGTCAGCTTCTCCGCGAGCTCCTTCGCAGTGACCCCGCTCAAATCCACGTACTGCTTCAACCATTTATACGATACGTTCATCTCGATCCTCCTCTATCCGCGCGCGAACTGCCGCAGGAACCGCACATCGTTCGTGTAGAAATGACGAATATCCTCAATCCCGTAACGCAGCATCGCGATCCGCTCCACGCCCATGCCGAACGCGAAGCCGGTCACCTCGTTCGGGTCGTAACCGCCCATCTCGAGCACTCTCGGATGAACCATGCCGGAGCCCAAAATTTCGAGCCAGCCGGAATATTTGCACACCCGGCAGCCGCTGCCGCCGCAAACGGCGCACGACACGTCGACCTCGGCGCTCGGCTCCGTGAACGGGAAGAAGCTCGGGCGCATCCGGATGTTGACGTTCGGGCCGAACATTTCGCGGGCGAATTGCAGCAGCGTCCCTTTCAAATCGCTCATGCGGATGTTTTTGTCGATGACGAGCCCTTCGATCTGCATGAATTGATGCGAATGCGTCGGATCGTCGTCGTCGCGGCGGTACACCTTGCCCGGACAAATGACCTTCACCGGCAGCGCGCCGCGTTTCGCCTCCATCGTCCGCGCCTGTACCGGCGACGTATGGGTGCGCAGCAGAATGTCTTCGGAAATGTAGAACGAATCCTGCATGTCGCGCGCCGGGTGATCCTTCGGCAAATTCATCGCTTCGAAGTTGTAGTAGTCGGACTCGACCTCCGGTCCTTCCGCCACCGTAAAGCCCATCCCGACGAAAATGTCCTCGATCTCCTGCACGATTTGCGTCAGCGGGTGCAGCGCGCCGTTCGGCGCCGGACGCCCGGCAAGCGTCACGTCGATCGTCTCCGTCGCGAGGCGCCGCTCCGTCTCCGCGCGGGCGAACGCCGCGGACTTCTCGTCGATCACCGCTTCGATCGCGGCGCGGACGTCGTTCGCGACTTGCCCGATGACCGGCCGTTCCTCCGCCGACAGCGCCCCCATGCCGCGCAAAATTTCCGTCAGCAGCCCTTTCTTGCCGAGATATTTGACCCGCAGCTCGTTCAGCGCGCCCGGGTCGGTCACGCCGCCAAGCTCCTGCAGCGCATCCGCGCGCAGCGCCTCCAACCGTTCTTTCATCGCATCGTTCCTCCTTATCATTCAAACCCTGTGCGCTAGGCACGTATTCGGGTCGTCGACCGCCATCGCAATGTCGGCAAACAAAAAAGACCTCTCCTCCCTAAGGGACGAAAAGGTCGCGGTACCACCCTCATTCGCAGCGAACAAAAATCATGCATGCTCGCGGCGCACTCGAACGGCGGGTAACGGCCGCCAGCCGGTCCGCCCTACGCGCGCGCGGGAACGCAAATCCGCGCGGTTCAGGCGACTGCTCGGGAGAGAAGGTTCGGCGGCGGGCGCATATCGCGGAGCGGCTCTCAATCTGCGGCCTCTCCTCCCTGTGCGGCGCATCGCTGCGTACTGGGCTCCTTCATTGCATGTCACATTTCTGCTTATTATAGCCGACCGTCAGATCAACTTCAAGCCGCTGATCAGAATGATCGTCGCCATGACGGTGCGCAGCGGTTTGCCCGGCACGACCGCAGACAATCGGCTGCCTAATATTACGCCCGGCACCGACCCGATCAGCAGGTTGAACGCCAGCGCGTAATTGATGTTGCCGTATACGGCGTGAATCGCGCCTGCGGCCGTCACGAGCAGGAACGCATGCAATATATCCGTGCCGACCAGCTCCGCCGCCGTGAGGCGGTACAAATAAATCATCGCCAGCGCGAACAAACTGCCGGACCCGATCGACGTCAACCCGACGATGAAGCCGAGCGCCACGCCGATGCCGATCGTAAGAAGCCGTTTATCCGCGAGCGGCTTCTCCTGCCAGCGGTTCGACCCCAGACGATCGAAAAACTGCTTCAAAATCGTCGCGATCGCCACCACGACGAGCACGACGCCGAGCGCATGCTTCATGATCGTATCCTGATGCATGGCGAGCGGCGGATATGCCTGCAGCAGCAGAACCGCGCCGACGGCGCTCGGGATGCTGCCCAACGCCAAATACTTGACGAGCGTTAGGTTGATCGTCTTCTGTCGAATATGCTGAATGCTTCCGAACAGCTTCGTGACCGAGTTATAAAACAAGTCCGTCGCCACCGCCACGCTCGGGCTGATGCCGATCCACATCAGCACCGGCGTCAGCAGCGCCGCGCCGCCGACGCCCGTCAGACCGACGAGCGCCCCGACCATGAACCCCATGAGTACAATTTCAATTTCCATCGTCTCACCCCCGGTGTCCTCTATAAGGGTTCCTTATCGTTGGTATCAAAACCTATGATAGTGTATTCGTGGAACCTCTTCGGGTGCGGAAGGCGAAACTTAAAGTCTTTCTGAAAAAAAGCGAAACGCCCGGAAACCTCGGCGTGCCCTTGGGCCTGGGCGGTCCGGCGATTCGTTCGCGGGATTATGTATTTACGGCTCTAATCATACGCCGCATTGATCACATACGTCGTCAATCGTTCGGCTTTTTTCGCTTTCTTTCCCCCAAAAGTAGAAAAAGAACGCCTGTCTGCGAGCAAACCGCCCAAAGGCCGGCAGGACGACCTTCTCACCCGGACGAGTCTTGCGAGGGACCGTCTCGCCGTTAGGCCGGACGCCCTTGCCTGCTCTCCGTGCACGTCTACCTTTCCCCTCTTCGATCGTAAGATTCGGTTTTATTTTCATAGCGCATAAAGTTTTCAGAAAAATCAAATATTATATTCAATCGACGGAGGTGAACAGCATGAGCAAATATTCGAACCCCAGCAATCTGATCGTTCCCGCGGCGAACGCAGCCATGGACCAGTTGAAGCACCAAGTCGCGCAAGAAGTCGGCGTGCAGCTGCCGCCCGACGGCTATTACGGATACGTATCCTCCCGGGATACGGGCGCCATCGGCGGCCATATGGTGCGTCGGATGGTCCAAATCGCGGAAGAAACGCTAGCCCGCGGCCGATTCTAACGAGGCGGCACACATACCGCCGGCGACGCAAAAATCCCCGCCGCCCTCGACCGGGGCAAGCGGGGATCTTTCGCGTTTATCGACCTTCGAAGGGCTGCTTGGCGAACGCGGTCAAGCCGCCGCCGTGGAACGAACGTTTCGGCAGACGCCACCCGCGGCGAACCGACAGCATGCGGAGCGCGAGAAGCAGCGCGAACAGCGCGTACATTTCCCATACGTTGCGGCCGAAGCCGAGCCCGACGATCAAGCCGCCGACCATCGCCCACACGCCGTACACTTCTTCACGGAAAATGAGCGGCTTCCGCCGCGCCAAAATGTCGCGGATGATCCCGCCGCCGCAGCCGGTCAGCAGCGCCGACGCGATGACGGCCGGCATCGGCAGCTCGAGCTGCGCCGCCAGCAGCGCGCCTTGAATCGCGAACGCGGCGAGTCCGACCGCATCGAAAAATATCCATTTCCGCACGTGATTGACCCACAAGCGCGGCACGAAGTAAACGAGCGAGCTCGCTGCGAGCGCGATCAACAGCAAATCGCCCTGCTCCCAGATCGCCCGCGTCGACGACTCGATCATGACGTTGCGGACGAGACCGCCCCCGAACGCCGTCACAAGCCCGAGCGCGTACACACCTAAAATATCGTACTCTTCCTCCATCGCCGAAATCGATCCGCTCATGGCGAAAGCGATCGTCCCGATCCACGTCAGCAGCTCCCACGCGAACATCTTTCATCTACCCCTCTCGAAGGCATCAAAAAAAGTGTTCGACCGGCAGGGTTCTCCCTTCCGTCAAACACTTCGCCCAGGCGTACGGCATATATCCCCGCGCGCTCCCTCGTGGTCCCCCACGCTTCGCCAGTCACGCGCGTTCGAAAGCATTGTCATTTTACTCACGAATATTACAATATCACCTGGGATATGCGCTGTCTACCGGGAAATTCACGAAATTATCCGGAATTTGTTCGCCTTGCGGCGGCGCGCGCAAAATGTTGCGGCAAGCATGTATAGAAAGCGGTATAGTAACCATAATGTCCTAAAGTCATTGCAAATCCCATATGAGGTGATTTCCTATTCGGACGCTCCCGAACGCTGCCAACACCTTCGCTCAGGTGAAGCGCAGCATTTACCGATTCGCGCCGCCGAGCGTACTCGTCGCCACGTTGATCGCCTTGTATTTCGAATACACGAACGGCACGATGGATGTGGAGGATTTCGTCAGCCTGCCGGCCGTAGCCGGATGGTGTTTGGCTTTCACGTACGTCGCTTACCGGAAGCCGGAGCATCTTCGCAAATTTGAGATCGCGACGTTCCTCTTTCTCTGTCTGCATCATCTGTATCGTTTCTATTTCATTGTGCACGGGAAATTCGGCGCCGGGCATCACGATCTGAACGAATACACGTTCTGGATCCCGTTCTTCTATATATGCGGCTTTCTCATCCTGGATAAAACGATGGCGCTCCGCGTGTCCCTTGCCGTGTTCACAGCTACCGTTTTTATTGGCGCGGGGCGCTTTTGGGTGGATCCGTCCGGCGCCGGCGCCATTTTGGATGTCATACTGCAGTTTTACATATCCAATGTCGTGTACATCGTCGCGCTGTATTATTTGTATTACGCCGTCGAGGCGAATGTGCAGTCCGAAGAATATCAGCGCATGGCGTTTACCGATTTTTTGACGCGCCTCCCGAACCGACGTCAGCTCGAGGAATGGATGGCCGCCGAAATCGGGGCCGTGCGCGAACGCCGCACGCCGCTGTCGGTCGCGCTGATCGACATCGATTGCTTCAAGCAGATTAACGATGCTTACGGCCACGATGCGGGGGATGCGGTGCTGGTCCGATTCGCGGCGTTTCTGTCCGAGCGCATCCGCGGCGGAGATTCGGTCGGCCGATGGGGCGGCGAAGAGTTTCTGGTGGTCATGCGCCGCACCGAGCTTGGCGACGCCGCCGCATTCGCCGAGCGGCTTCGAGCCGACCTGGAACGGGAGCCGTTCCCGGAGGCGGGGCGCGTCACGGCGAGCTTCGGCCTCGCGCAGCTCGGAGGCGGCGAAGAGCTGTTCTCCCTGCTCAAACGGGCCGACCAAGCGCTCTACGTCTCGAAAAGCGAAGGCCGGAACCGCGTGACGGCGCTGTAAACCGACTGCGTGAACGTTCTTCGCCGTTCGGCATAAATCCCAGCGAATGGCGAACCCTACGGAAGAGGTGAATCGCCGTGGATCCCAAAAAAAAGGAACCGAAACCGACCGCAGCGCCAGGCATGAACATGAACGACGACGCTTTGGAGAAAAAAGCGACCCCTCAGGATGTTCGCGGCGACGACGCTACTTCCGTCACCCGATTGTTCCTGGACCGCACCCCGGAGGATTAATTCCTCCGGCTTTCTTTTGTTACGAGCTCCTCCGATACCGTTTCCCGCCGACGCCGGGCCCGACGGCCAGCACCGACTCGATCGACAACGTGCGCGGAGCCAGCCGCTCGAGGCAGAACGTCCTCGCATAGGTCTCCCCGATTTCCAGCAGCTTCACCCGCCGCTTCGTCAACCCCTTGTCGCGGCCGGCGTAAATGACGGTTACGACTTGCCCTACGTACTTCTCCAATCGATGCTTCACGTAGCTCCCTCCATTCAGACGCGGCTGATGTTCACGATGGTCTCCAGCTGGATTCGGACCGTCTCCGCGCGCGTCTGCAATTTGATCGTTCGATCGACCGGGTCGATCTTGATCACGGCTCCGACGACCGTCTTATCGCCGTACTCTCCGAACGTCGTGACGGCCGTCTCCTCGCCGCTTACAATCGCTTCGGCAAGCGCGGCCGACAACTCTTCGACTCTCTGCTCGTCGAACTCCGGCTTCTCGCGGGCGCTCTGCCGCATGCGTCGGTTCATGTTCGCCGCCCGAAACTGGGGCAGGACGATGCGCGACGACTCCCAAAGACCGTTCTCTCGAAGCTTTTTCCCTCTCATGACGTCACCGCTTTACGAATGTATGTTCTTATTATATACCAAACAAACGTTCGATATGCAAACAAAAAAGAAATCCCGACCGGCTCTTCGGAGCAAGCAGGGATTTTATCGTTGCCGCGCGGTTCACGCCAAAAATTCAATAAACACCGGGCTGCGAAGCGTGCCGTTCCTCATGACGTGGCGGGTCTTCACCTTCGCGCGGAGCAGCGGTTCCAAATGTATGATGTCTTTGTACGAGCCGGATTCGATCGATCTCGCCACTTCGTAAAACGCCGCCTTGTGCGCCGGGCTCACGCCGAATTCGATTACCCCGGCCGGCCGCAGGCCGTCTCCCTCCGGCAGAGCCGCCAACCAACCGAACTCCGACGTGCGGTACCCCGTGATCACGACGTCCACGTACGTCCAATTAATAACCTTCTGCCATTTCTTCACGCGCCGGCCGGTCGAGTATCGGCTCGACTTTTCCTTCGCGACGATCCCTTCCATCCCGCGCTCTTGAACGGAAGCGAACAAATCGGTACCCTTCTCTTCGAAATACGGGATGACCGAGATGTTCGGGTTGTCGATGCGCAGCCCGGCCAGCATTTCCTTCCGTCTCATCAGAGGAAGCATTCGCAAATCGTTGCCGCGGTACCAAAGCATATCGAAGGCGACGAAGCTGACCGGGTTCGTCCGCGCCGCCGCGTCGATTTTGTCCGCTTGCCGCAGCTGGAACCGGTCGTTGAGCGCTTCGAACGAAATGAGGCCGGTCTCCCCGTCGATCTGGGCGACCTCTCCGTCGAGAATGACGTCCTCCTCGATTCCTGCGAGCAGCTCGGGATATTTCGAAGTGACGTCGTTTTCCTTCCGAGTATATAAACGAATCTCCCCATCCGTTCGGGAGTAAATCATGCGGTGTCCGTCGATTTTGGGTTCGAAAATATGATCGGGGCTGTCGAAAGGCGCCTTGGCCGTTTCCAGCAGCATCGGGGAAATAAACATATGCATCACCTTGCTGCCATTATACCGCTAGCGGCCGCCGACGCGGGGTGGGAAGTAGAGGAAGAACGAGCCGGGAGCGAATAGCTAGATTCCTGCTTGCAAATGATATCCTTACATACTTAGGAGGTGGCATCGATGGGTACAGGTTCCCAGAGTTCCAACAACTTGATCGTTCCTCAAGCGAACCAAGCGCTCGAGCAGCTGAAGTACGAAGTCGCCCAAGAGCTTGGCATTCAAATCCCGCAAGACGGATACTACGGCTACATGGCTACGCGCGACACCGGCGCGATCGGCGGCCACATGGTTCGCCGCATGGTGCAAATCGCCGAAGAAACGTTGGCGCGCGGCGCGCGGTTTTAACTACAATTTTTACCCGTGAAATAGTAACGACCCCGTCGGATGCGATTCCGTCGGGGTCGTTTCGTTGGCGCTTGCGCCCGTTGTTCCGGAATTCCAACGAACGGGTCGGGAGATACTTTCAATGCGCCTGCACACCGCGAGGAAGGAGGGATTTCGTTGTCTCACGATACATCCCATAAACACGGCAAAAAGACGCGCCCCGGCAACAACCACGATTCGGCGGTTCCCGGATCGACCAGAGGAAAAAAGTAACGCGATCAATAAAGGAAGAGACGGGGGTCCCCGTCTCTTTCCTTTGGTCGTCGCGCCTGTTAGAACCTTGTCGTTGGTTCCGTTAATGCGATTCCGATAAATTTCGTCTGTACGATATACCGATCGGGAGCCGGGCCGATGAATCCGAACGGGTAACACGTCTGCAGCGTCAGCGTTTCGAAGTCGGTCGCGGCCAACACGCTCGTATCGGTGTCGGGAACGATTTGGAAACCGGTCGCCTCGTAAATATACGTTCCATAAGGCGTAGCGAATTCGATCGTGTCTCCTATCTTTAAATCTTTGAGCTTTATGAACACGGTATCTCGGTGTCCCGCCACGTACACGTGGCCGCCCTGGCCGGGAAGCGAGCTCTCCGGATAATGCCCGGCGCCTCGTTCCAATTCTCTCGCCTCCGTGCCGTGGATGATCGGAACGTCGACGTTCAGCGACGGGATGTGCAGGTCGCCGATTTTTTCGCCGATCTTCGGCTCGGGCGACCACAGCCCGTTCTGTCCCGGTACGTACTCGATCGCCGGAAAAAACCGGAGGAGAACGGTTTGTTTCATGTAGCTCCAGCCATGATAACTGAAAAGCGCCGCCCCTCCGACGATCATGACGGCCGGGATTACGATCGAGAAGAGGCGCCCCCACGTCCAGCGTTGTTTCTCAGCCACATTAACCATGTTGTTTCAACGCCCAGAGCTTCTGCTTAAAATATCGTCTCGCCGGACCGAAGGAGACGGTACCCAAGGCGGTCAGAACGATGCCGGCCAGCATCATGAGCATATGCGACGTCGCCGTATCGGGGAGACCGCCGAGCGTAATTTTGCTGCTCGGGGGCTTCGTATGGGACGTTCCGCTTCCGCCGCTGTCTGCCGGGCTGCCGTCATTTCCGCCGGGATCGTTATTGCTTGGAAACGGGAGGCCGTTTTCTGCTTCGTTGCCGCCGCTGCCTCCGCCAGTGTTATTGCCGCCATTGTTACCTCCGTTGTTGCTTCCGTTGTTATTGCCACCGTTGTTGCCACCGTTGTTGCCACCGTTATCGCCCCCATTGTTACCTCCGTTATTGCCACCGTTATTCCCCCCGTTGTTGCCTCCGTCATCTGGCGGCGGCGGTGGCGGCGGTGGCGGTGGCGGCGGTGGCGGTGGTGGCGGCGGCGGCGGCGGTGGTGGCGGCGGCGGTGGTGGCGGCGGCGGTGGCGGCTCAGCGTTGGAACCGCCGGTGAGCAAATTCGCGCCGATGCCGAGCAATCCGCTGCCGAACGCATTCCCGCCGCTCGTCAGCAGATTCAAGCCGAGGCCGGCTCCGGCGCCGGTTCCAGTCGCTTTGCCGTTGCCGCTCGACAACATATTGCCGGCCGCGCCGGCTAATCCGCCCGTTCCCGTCGCCTGGCTGCCGCTGGAAAGCACATTCGCACCTAGACCGGCCACCCCGTCGCTCGAGGAACCCGCCGCGCCGCTCGACCCGCTCGATAGTACGTTGCCGCCGATGCCAGCGAGCCCGCCGGTTCCGGTTCCTTGGCTGCTGCCGCTCGACAGAACGTTGCCGCCGACGCCTGCAGCCTCGCCCGTGCCCGAGCCTTGGCTGCTGCCGCTGGACAATACGTTGGCGCCGACTCCGGCAGTGCCGCCCGTGCCCGAGCCTTGGCTGCTGCCGCTGGACAATACGTTGGCGCTTCCGCCGACAAGGCTGCCGCTGCCGGATGCGCTGCTGCTGCCGCTCGAGAGAACGTTGGCGTTCACGTTCGCCGCCTTGCCGCTGCTGGAAGCGCTGCTGCTGCCGCTGGACAATACATCGGCGTCGACGCTTGCGGCTTTGCCGTTCCCGGGCAATTGGACATCCAACTTAACATTGTCACTGCCGGCCGAAGCGCCGTCTTCCTTAACCGACAATAGGTTGGCCCCGATGCCGACAAGATCGCCGTCGCCCGACGAGTCGTTATCGTCATCCTTCAACAAATTGACGTCGATGCCGGCTGCTTTGACGCTCTCCGCCGCCCCTCCCCGACTATCGGTTCCGACGACAGCGCTGACCGGCTCCGGCAACGAAGTCGGCGATCCTGCCATCGCCGATTGGGCGAATCCTCCGACAAAGAGCAAAGAAACCGCTCCCGCCTTCAACGCCTTCCCGGGCTTCCTCCTCATACTTCAACGCCTCCAATTCATAGGATCGACGTCAAACGAACGGTGCCGACCATTGACCGCTCTTTTCGAAGTGCAAAAAGAAAAATGCCGGCGAAAAACATCGCTGACGGCACGTTCGACAAAATCGGTTAAGATACATACCGTATCATTCTATGCACTAAATGTATCATCCTTCCACCTTTCTGTAAATGCATGCGACATGAAATTTTCGACAAAATTTTCATAAAGTTCTACTCCAATGATGCTAAGTCGCAATGAAAAGGGGAACCTTCGTCGTGCTTCTTTCTGCTTACTTCTAGTCCTGGAGATTCTATTTTTTTCCTCCTCGTTGCCACTTTTTTGGAACATGCTGTATGTTAAATAAAGGCAATATTTTCAAAAAGGGGAGAAACCCATGGAACAGAAGATCGTGATTGACGTTAGAACCTTATTGCAGCATTTAAATATACATAACGTATCTTGCGATCTCTTCTTGTCCAAACCGCATGACCAAACACAAAAAACGCCCGTAAACGGATCTGCTTTATGCAGCATGCTGGTGGAACAAGCGCTGCAGGAGCTGCCGGTTAAGGTCGTTTAGTTTACATATATCGTTAGTTAGACCCATAAAGACAAAACCACTCCTGACAAATGGGGAGTGGTTTTTGACAAAATTAGTTGTTCTTCAAGATCGAGTTAGCTTCTTGTTTCAGGAACTCCTCGGTCGAAATTACATTGGCATATACTCCGTTAAGTGCACTTACAAAGGCATAATGCACCTGATCAGCTGGCACGATCTTATCTCTATAAGGTAAGTCCCTTGTAGTACAAGCATCTTCAATAAGCGTACAACTAAAACCTAGCTCCATCGCAGCTCTGACTGTGGCATCGATACACATATGCGTCATCATACCAACAATCACTAGCTTGGTCACCTCAAGCCCCCTCAACTTTGCTTCTAAATCGGTCTGGAAGAAGCTGTTAGGTGTGCTTTTCGTGATCACCGTTTCGTGTTCCAGAGGTAGAACAGCTTCATTTATTTTGACTCCCTCTGTATTGGGAAGGAAGAATGTTGCCCCTTCGTGATTCGAGATATGCTGAACATGGAAGATATTGGGGTTGTTTTGTCTAAACCATTCAAGAATTTTACCTGCATGATCGGCTGCTTCTACTGGATTGCTTAATTCCATCCTTCCATTTGGAAAATAGTCATTTTGAATATCGACTATGATCAAAGCTACGCTCACTTTATTCACCTCATCAAAATATTTAGTTACAATAAAATCATAAATAATATTTTGATTTTGGACGATACTTTGGTGAAACACTTTTAAGTCAAATGATTTCATGGTGAAAGGATTTATATATATGCAACTTGATCATATTGATTTTTATATCCTCAAGCTATTATCCGAAAATTCGCGCATTCAATGGAAAGACTTAGGCGAAATAATCCATATGACTGGGCAAGCCGTAGGTAATCGTATTAAGAAACTTGAAGAAAGTGGTGTAATTAAAGCCTATTCTCTCATAATCGATGAAATGAAATTAGGTTTTTCTTATACAGCGTTTGTCATTATTCATATGAAAACAGCAGATCATGTTTCGTTTATTCGTTTTATTCATGATCGAAACGAGGTGGTTGAAGCTCACCGAATCTCAGGGGAAGGCTGTTACCACTTAAAAATAAAAGTTAAATCCCAAGATCAACTGAATTTTTTCCTTGATAAACTTCTCGATTACGGGAACTATAGTTTAAATCTGTCAATACAAGAGATCAAACAAGGCAATCCGTTGACTGCAGCATCGGAAGAATAGCATATTCTAAATCATCATCCGTTAAGCACTCAACCGAGTAAAATAAAAAGATCCCTTATGCAATAAGGGATCTTAGTGTCGTATGTATGGAGCGGGTGATGGGAATCGAACCCACGCTACCAGCTTGGGAAGCTGTGGCGTGGGTATTTCTTTGCCGATCTGAGAATTTAAAATTGCGGCTGTATCAGTAATTATTGCCGATAGCTCAGTTCACATTAAACCCGTGTTTATCATCAATATGAATTAACTTGCCCCATAATTGCCCCATGTTGCCCCCCCGAACTTCCACTGCGATCACCGTGGTCTTGAGAAATCCCAATATGAATGTGATCGAGGGAAACGCCGTATATTCTGCATAGTTCCAGAGCCTTGTCGTATTCCATTTTCCTATTATCCATTTCATAACGTAAAAGCGATTTCGTCGATATACCGACCAAGCTGGCCGCCTCCTCAAGCGATAGGCCCGCATTTTCTCTCGCAGCGCAAAGCGTTAATTTATACGACATCCTTGAAGTGCCTCCCGTTTACGTGCTGAAAAAGTATGTGTATAATTTTCCAATACAAATAAATTAAATAAGAGGTGTTAGATGGCGCTCCGGTTGAGGAGCCGCCTGCCTGAAATTCTCGATCAAACCGGAAAAACACAAGCCGCGTTGGCCGACTATTTAAACGTAACCGAGAGTTATATTTCTCAGGTTATAAATGGAAAGCGACAACTGTCTGTCATGAAGTTAAAATTAGCAGCGAGATTTTTAAACTGTTCGATGGACGATTTGATCGAGTTGATTGAAGATTAAAAGCAGGCGGTTGGGCTTAATAGCTCCTCCTCCGGACCAGACTTAAGCTATACGTTAAGTTGTTCTCATAGAAGTCCATTCACCTCGCCATTCGGCAGCTGGCTGGCATAGATCTCAGAAGTCACTTCTCGCTGTTTCCTTAGCCCCTTTAGCTTTGCGCCGCCGGCTTTCACCGGCTTTGCCATTTCGTTACATACAAATATAACACCTTTTTACATTTCTTTATATAGTTAATATTCCATATTTATCTATGTGGCTTGATCTAGGTGGCATTTCGAACAGGCTTCGGCAGCTTCGTGATGAACCGTGCGTACCCATCGGCGTTCTTAATCAGGTTGAGGGAATGGTACCGAGGCAGGTTGAGCAGGTCCTCCTCCTGGTACGGATACAGCTCACTCTGCAGCTCCGCATAGTTCTTCTTATCGCACCCGCTTATCAGCATGTAGGAAGCGTTGGCACTCCGGAGCTCGTCTCGGATGATGTTGATCTGGTTCAAATAGTGGCAGCTGATGATCGGCTTCAAGCTGAATTTTGCGAGCCGGCTTAGATTCTCCTTCAGCATCCGTTCCGTCGTGCGCACCTGGTACAATTCGTCGATGACCATGTTCACCTTCGTATGCTTCGAGCGGTCCGGGATCTGGTAGTCGCGGATCTGGAGCGCGAGTCGGAGCTTCGACATCCAGTAGGTGCAGATGACGTCCTTCTCGGCGTCCGTCGGGTAGGCGCGCTCCGGCATCCGGATGCAGATCAGTTGGTTCTTCTGGATCTCCTTTACGAGGTCGATATTGCCGGCCGTATCTTTCTGCAGCATCATCTCGAGGTACGTGTTCGCCTCGAGCTCGTTCATGCGGTCGATGATGCCGGATATAAGCGAATCCTTCGTTCCGGTCACGACGCCCTTCTTGTCGGTCTCATCGAGCTCGGCGAGACTCGCGGCATGCTTGCGGAGAAGCTCCGCCTGCGAGGCCGGCGCCGCATTGATTGCTACGGCGCGCGCCTCGTGGTCCTGCAGCACCTCGAATACGTCTCGGATAGCCCCACCGTTGATGAAGACGACGAGCGCAGCCGCCTGCAGATAACGCTTCATTTTTGGCGTCAGCGGCGCATCGTTTGTCGCGATCGCATTGACCAGCGTCTGCAGCTGCGTCGCCGACATCTTCGCGTTCTCGTATTGGCGGAGTGGATCCGCGCTGCGGCCGATCTCATTGTAGCCGAGCCCTTGCAGCTTCCGGAGATCCCCGCACTCGATGTTCAGAACTTTCTCCGGCGGGAACAGCGCGGCGATCTCGCTGCTGAGCTGGCAGTTCGAGATGAAGTCGAAGACGATCATGCACTCACCGTTTCGGATCGCGTCCGCGCCGAGGTTCCCGAGCAGCGTCGACTTGCCGGCGCGCGTCGGACCGATTAGCACCAGCGTCAGGTTCCGGTATTCCCGGTCCGTCGAGAGGTACGCCTTCTGCTCCTGGCCGCGGTACGTGTTCGTACCGATGCACATGACGCCATGCCGCAAATCCTCCGGCACTTCCGTCTCCTGCGTCTCCACCCGCTCAATCCCTGCAAAACGCTCAAGCACCTCGCGCCCCGGCAGAGCGATGAAGTTCTGCGCCTCCTGGTCTCCGATCTTGTTCCGCTCTGCATGCAGCGTGTAGTCCGTGAAGTGGAACGTACGTCGGTACGGCTTATACGCGAGCCTGTTGTCCTCCGAGATCGTGTCAAAGCTCTGCGCCAGGCTGCGCGCCGCGTTCCGCTGCCGGAGACCGTCGGCACTCTCGCTGAGGACCACGATTTCCGTGTTCAGGATCGTCGCGCCGGCTTTCCGCTGCGTAGACTCGCTGATAGCCTTGCCGCCGTTCAGGCGCTCGATCAGCCCCTCCAGTAGGTTCGTACGCGTCTCTTTTGCTTTCTTTCCGGTGAACACCTCGCCCATCTCCGACAGCAGCGTGTTGGCCACCGAAAGCGCCATCTTGGCCGCGTAGCCGAGGCCCGCCTTGTTACGGTCGACCGGCATGTGACGGTTCACCTTGTCGATCGTATGGCGGTACGTGGCGCGCCAGGAGAACTGGGAGCCGGGCAGGAAGTTATAGAACACCGCAGCCTTGTCACCCTCCTCGAGGAGCTCAACAACGTTCAGGTTGCTCAGCAGCAGGTCGTTGTTGCGGCGGTCCGTCGCCAGGCTGAGGGCGTCCTCCTTCTCGTAATGCAGCTGCAGCTTCGTCGCGCCTACGCCGAACTCCGGCAGTGCGTCTACCTCCTCGATCGTGACGCCGGTCCAGACGTCTGTGATCTTCTCTCGCAGAAAACTGAGGTGCTGGCGCGGAACGATGAAATAGAACTCGATGCGCTGCCGCTCCATGTAGACGTAATAGCTGACCTTGGCCGGCGCCGTCACGCTGTACCGTGTACCGAGCAAAAACTCGCGGCCGAGCACCTTGATGAGCTTCTCCTCCTCCCGCTTCACGTTCTCAAGTATGTTCTTGTATAGCGTAGCGATTGCCCGGGCGATTTTGTGCGTGGCTTGGTTCCGAATCGAATTATTTGGTTTGAGTCTTAGAAAAGCATACTCCGGGCGGACGACTTGCAGCACGTTGCGGATCGGGACGGACTTCATGCTGCAACACCTCTCACGAAAAATCGGACCAATACATACACGGTGAATAGGATCCCGCTCCAGCGGTACCCATCTTTGAGCCCAACGACCCCGAGGACGATGCCCAACCCGCATCCAATCAGTGTGATCGGGTAGATCGCGTCGACGAGAAGGTTCCCCGTCGCGGCCAGCCAGTCAACGATCTGCTCCTGAATGTGGCCCCTCACTGCGGCTTTCGCCTCGCCGACCGTGCTGCCGAGTGCCCGCTCCGCGAGACCCCTGATCGGTGCGGTAAGCGCCGAGCCCACGCCACCCCCGCTAAACTTGTCGACCGTCTCCGCCATCGGCGTCGGATCGATCCACTCTCCACCCCGCATCATGGCAAAGTGCAGGTGCGGCCCGGTCGAGTGGCCAGTGTTCCCGCTGAAGCCGAGCAGCTCGCCGACGCGGATCCGCTCCCCGTCGTGGACGGTCACTTTATCCATGTGGCCGTACACGATCCTCGTTCCGTCGTCCAGGCGGAGAATGACGCCCTTTCCGATGTTCTCGGCGCCGTAGTCGACCACGCGCTCGACGACGCCGTCTGCAACGCTGTGCAGCTCCGTGCCGCGCGGCATGGCGAGGTCGATGCCGGTGTGCACCCGGCCGTCGCGGACCTCTTCGAGGGTGCCGTAGGGCGACGTGAGACGAAACTTCATAGGCATGCCGTGTCCCTCCTTACACCTCGAAGATCCCCTCGACCTGTTCCAGACACCAGGGCAGCCCGAGCAGAATGACGTAAACCAGCAGATACCCAAGGAAATTCTTGCGCGCCGAGATCATATCTCCCTGAACCATGTTCGTCACCGTGTCCAATCCCCCTTTGAACACGATCACCCATTTGCCGATCCCAACCAGCGGCCGGTAAATCGCCTCGGCCTTTGCGTCGATCGCATCCTGTGTCGTCGGAGCGAATGCCGACACCGCGTCGGCCGCGAAGCTCAGGTCGGCGCCCGCCAGGCACAGCGTCGCCGTGACGCCGGCGACCCGGTAAACGATCTTGTTCCGGTCGAAGTGTTCGACGATGATCTCGACCGTCGTCTTCGGCTTCCATTCGCCCCGGACGAACTCACGGAACGGGATTACCTCCGTACGTGCCATAGCTCTCACCTCGATTGATTATTGGGCCGGAAGACGGCCGACTTGCCTGCGACCGGGATTGGCCGTGGCTGTTGTGCGACGATCGGCTGCTCTACAATTTGGATGGTTTTCTTCGTCCGAATCCCGAGCATGTAGCGTAAGCCATCCCTGACCATTTCCGAGAGCTCGCCGGCGCTAATTCCGGCCGTCGCTTGCCGCAGGTCCGCGTCGCGGTTCTTCCTCAGCCGCGCCTCGATCTTCTCCCTTTCTTTGCCCGACATTCGCATCACCCTCCGTCTGACGGTTGTGATACATGTGTATGACTAATTGATTGTCCATGTTTCGGAGTTTTTGAATAATTTTTCATAGAGTTGTCCACCCTATTGCTAGAAAAGCATGGGGAGGTTGGACTTATGTTCGGATTGGGTAAACCGCGGACCCGGCTCGGTAAATTTATCGACGCGGACGCGGAGCTTTCGCAGGAGCTGGTAGCAAAGAAAAGCGGAGTCAGTCGGGATGGGATCTCGGACCTTTGCGATGGTCGGAAGAACATCAGACCTGGGGAGAAGACGCAGGTGAAAATTATCGGAGCTCTGCGGAGAATGGGATATAACGTAAACCCGGATGATTTCTGGCCATAAAAAAATCCGCAAGACAGAGCGTCTGACGGACGGGCGCTTTATGGCGTCCGACAAATGTCGTACAGCGAGTTTTCCAGGGTCTTGAGCGTTGCCACCGCTGATCGCGTTCAGGCAACGCTTTATGATCCCTATATGCATACGAACGCCGGCGAGGAAATATGCCGAAAATGAAACCTTTCCCGGTCGCCATCCGTAGGTGTATACTACCATTGGTTACCTACAAAGGGGAGGAAATTGGATCTTATGAAAAAATGGGGAATTGTTACTCTTGTAGCGCTAACGGCAATCGTTTCGGCATCTGCCGCAAGCGCAGCCACCAAACTCACGCTCATCGTTAACGGCAAGGTATCCGCAGCCGAAACAAAACTGATCGACGGAGTGACATACGTTCCGCTCCGATCTGCAGCGGAGTTACTTGGCGCGGAAGTGAATTTCGACCCTGTGACGAACACGATTACGATCACTGGTAAGAATGCGACGACAACGTCCCCAGCCTCTAGTGCAAAATCATTTAACGTCGACGTAACCTTACAAAGCGGTCCTATGGTAATGAAAATTTCCAAGGTTACACTAGATCCGGCTTACAAGTACGACGATCATTATGAGCCCGTAAATGCAGTTCTCCTTGAAATGACGATTGAAAACACTTCTAACAATACGGTCACCTGGTACCCCGGCGGCGAAATCGTGACCGACACTAAGGAGCAAATAACCGGCCTTACATACGATACGATGAGCGGAGAATACAAAGGCAAAGTCGTCCGTAAAGGAACGTATTTCTATGAGGCGAAAGGAAACGTGCTGGATATAAAAAGCCTCAATCTGTTTGTAGAACCTGCATACGATGCGAACTATAATGACCTGAGTGAAGATGTTGTCACTGAAATAATCCTCGAATAAAAATAAAAAATCCCCCGCCAGCCAATACGGCCAGCGGGGGTTTCGACTCTCTAGGAGGTTCGTATAGCTTGCCTCTAAAAAGGCTATTTATTCCCTTTTCTTCACCGTATTTTTCACTCCGGAGTAGGCCCCGATCGCTGACAGGCCCATCACCAGACCGACGAGAACAGCCTGACGCGGGTCGTTCGGCGCGACGTAGATAAACCCTCCGGCGAGCCCGAGTAGGAGCGCCACACCCGGCAGTAGACGCGGTCTGACGCCGAACCTTTGGATGACACCGACCAATGCGACAATCAACGGGATGAGTGCAATATCGTACGCTTGGAAGTCCATGGCTACTTCGTCTCCTTTTTCGTAATATCGACCGTCGGATCATCCCACTCGACGTGGGCTCCGAACATCTCCGCAATCACGCGCGCCGGCAGATAAGACACGTTGTTAATCAGGTATCCGTCTCCGACGCGCTGGCCGTTCACGGCGGCGCCAATACGCCGCTGGATAGCCGGTAACGGCTTTGCGTTCCAGTTCAGGAAATCCGGCTCCATAACGTTCACGTCGAGACGCCCGTTGTACGGCAGGCCGTCGTTGCTGCTCGTGTACTGGTGAATCGCCCACCGGTCCCACACACCGTTCTCGCCTGGCGTCTTCACGTCGTAATGTGCGATCCAGACCGGCCACGCCGACAGCGTCTTGTCCAGGTATGTCTTCGTGAACGCGGTATACGTGTAAACGATCGGATTCTCACCGGTGAGTTTTTCGAGGTGCTGCAGCCAGCGCCGGCAGAAGTCCGTGATGAACGTCCGATTGTACTTGTCGCGATGCTTCTCGAAATCGTCCTCGTTCCGCTCGATGTCGAGCGCGAACGGCAGGTCATGCTGTAGTTCCTTCGTGGCGGCGAGCAGATTTTCGACTTCTTTGCGCGGATCGTTATAGATGCGCGCGTAGTGGTAGAAGCCGATCTTCAGCCCCGCGCGGCGCGCGCCGGCGTAGTGCTCTTTCAGTTTCGGATCCGTGTACGTCACACCCTCGGTCGCTTTGATGTAGACGAACTGGACGCCCGCGGCGCGCATCTTCATCCAGTCGATCGCGCCCTGGTGCCGGCTGACGTCGATCCCCTTGATATGCTTGTCCGTTCTGGTTTGCATTTTACTGTCCTCCTCCTTGCCCGTCTAATCGGTTCAGCCGGTGATGAGCTTGCTTTGTGGACTCCTCAACCCGGGTTACCCGCTCCGCCAGTGCTTCAAATCTCTGCCCCTGCGCCCGCTGCTCGATCCGGACGTCGTCGATGCCGCGCTTGATGTATTCCATATCCGTGTGCAGCCGGGCATCCTTGCTGGCTTCAGCAACCGTGTCTTGGCGAATGGCTCGGGAGCGGCCAAGCCAACCCAAGAGAATCCCACTTCCCGCTGCAGCTAATGAGATGATTGCCGTGAGTGTTGCAGTATCCAAGTCCGCACCCCCGAAAATAAAATAGCCCCGGATCGGTTCCGAGGCAAGGACTCGTTATGGAGCTATCGAACTTCGTTAGTGCCCGAACATCTGCCTAATAAATGCCTCGACTCTGCGGGACAAAACCTCATTCCCTGAAACATTTAAGTGCAACCCGTCAGAAGCGTAAACCGTCTGCCAAGCAGGATAAGAATACGGTGTGTTTCCCTCGTGATGCAGGTCACACACAGGTATGCTGTAATAATTGCAAACTTCTTTGATAGCCTGTTGGTATGCGCTCGTTTGTGCCGTTTTCGTTCCGTAGTATTGCCCGGTTATAACGCCCTTCGGCAGCGTCGGGAACTTATCATACAGTTTCTTACACATAAGATGAAGCGCACCGTAAACCTCTGTTACGGATGTGCTTTCCCAAGTTCCTAATGGTCGGTTATTATTGTCATCATTTACGGCAGGCTGCAACAGAATCGCGTCCACGTTGGACGTGGGGAGGTCGTCAATTTTTTTGAGTTGGTTGCTCGATTCTGCGGCGTAGTCTTCCGTCGATGCTGTCAAGGTCGACCCCGATACAGCGTAGTCGAGAATAGTTATACCTGTCCGCTCCGCTATCAATTCGATATAGTTTTTTTCGGAAGGTGTATGCCCGATGTCTATACTGGATGAACCGATGGTGGCTATTCTTTTGCCTTTCAGCGGCTCGGTAATATAAGACGACGAAATCCAACCTCTTGTCATCATATACACTCCGCCCCCTATTCGGCTAATTTAATTGTCAAGTTGTCGAACGTAATAAGCGGCGATTTTGCGAACATGCCGTGCTTCGTCCCATGCTTCGTTCGGTCGTATTGCGTTTCGCTCAATGTAGCAACACCAATAGAAACGCCGTTCGCAAAAATTTCAATGTCTTTTCCGATGGTCTTAGCCTTGATTTTTACGACCTGACCGTCGGAAAAGGTGAAGGGCAACACGCTTACCGTATCGTAAGAACCACCGGAATTTTTGCTGTATACTCGTATAGACGTTCTGGAATCGCCCCTTACAAATATGTGGCTATTGTTGTCCATGTACCGAAGACATAACCCGCCGTAGTTCGACGGACCCGCCCCGCTCGGCATTAATACGTCGCATTCCACTTCTACGTCAAAAGCGTATGCGTCAATCACAGCAACGGTCGACAACCCGGCAGTTACGTTTTGAATAGCTTTCCCGCCACTAACACCCCAAGTCGCCGCCGTGACTCCGATAATGTAACTTTGTCCCGTCTCGGCAACGCCTAAACTAGAACTATTGTCCGCTCTCTCGAATGTGTCGGAAGCAATGAGTGCGGGTAAAGGCTTTTCGTCACCCAAACAATACCCCTCATATGGACCTGACGCGACAATGGTAATCTGTTTAAAGGGGAATACCATTTCGGTAAACACGTCACCTGCGGCAACGGGGAACTGTTGCGCACCTACAACAACGTACAGACTGCTAGTGTGTTTGTTACGAATGACAAACCCTCTCATGCTGTTGTTAAAGGTGTGAGTTTTGGTGGAAGACCCTTGAAAGTATTCTTGCGCATAACTCCCCGTAAGCGTGGTAATGGTGTGCTGCACAGGCTTGCCGCTCACCGGGTCGCGTGTTACTTTCATGGCGTAATCTTCCAGTATTTCGTCTGGCATGCTCTACACCTCCAAATATATTTAGCCCGGTCCGAGCTGATCGGGTGATCCTACATGCGATTGAGCTTGGAGAGGATCTTATTGTTCTGGTCGATGATCACCAGCTGCGCGGCATAAATGTCCGCGAGCGTCGGCTCGGCGCCGGTCTGAGCGATTTCTTCGCGCCGCTGCCCCACTGCCTTCCGCTTCGGGTCCGCCCCGAAGCGGAAACCTTTCTTTTCTGCTGCTGGTGCCGGCGTTGCTTTATCTTTGTTGGACATCTGCGAGCACCTCCACCGAACCGTTTTGAATGACGTAACCGCCGTTTGTGGTGACGACTTGCAAACTTTCCGCTTCCTCCGACTGCAACGTGATTTCGGCGACGCCGCCAACCGGAGCAACCTCTTGCGTTTCGCCGTTGAATTCAAAAATGATCGGGTCGGCGAAGTCCGTTGCCGGTTGGTCGTCCCACGTCGTGACGGTCGCCGTGATCGTCGCCGTATCGACGCCGTCGGCGACGATTTCCGGCTTGTCCGTCGTTAAAGCGATCTTGTAACCGATGAATGCGCCGTCGACGTAATGCGTGCCGAGGACGCGCGAATCCGTCTCCGCTGGAACCTCGATGAGTTTATTCGGTGAATCGAAAATGGTGTGCACGACGCCGCTTTCACTGACTTGTACGTATTTCAGCATTGCATACCCCTCCTATTAATTGGATTCCATAACTTCCCATGAAACCGTATAGCTTGCGTTGGTGTTCGCTTTAACTAACCGCAATCCATTCGAGGAGGTTAGAGTCGCTTTGACTGTTGCTTCCTCATTAGCTTGCCATGTGATGTTTACGAATGCCTTCGACATGTTGACGGCAGTCGGTATCGTAACCGTGACGTCTCCGCCAACTGCCGCGAGCGTCGTCTCGCCACGCTGTACGACCTTCATTCCCCCCACCGCCTTCCATGCTCCCCATGTGCCGTTGTTCTTGATTCTTGAATACACGACAGAATTGGTGTCGACAAATATTTGCGACGCCCAATTGTCGTCACCTTCGTACTGATTGTGATAAACGTAACCGCCACCACCTGTCGGCGTCCCCGTGTAGGGCGAACCCATGTTAAAGAAACCGGAACGAGTTATACCGTTCGCATCCGTTACTTGTTGCCCGCCACGTCCGTTTGCGCCGTACAGGAACCGATCTCCCGAGATGCCTCGAACTAAATCGGCGTCCAACCCCGAACCGGAGCCGTCGTTGCCTGCGGTCCATATCTTTTCTACTCCGCCTAAATCGGTCTGCACATACGCTTCCCGGCCAGCTGGTTTTCTGAGAATTACGTCTCCCGCGTCCGTAAATACAACGCTTTGGTTTTGTCCTTGTATCCCAACTCTGTATTCCCCGCCGTCCGGAAAGAGCAAACTCCCCGTCATTGGTTGACTCCCGTTTTTCGGCAGCGCGGCGTCGGCGGTGGACGCGGCGGCTTGGAGCCCCTGCTCGATCTTATTCATCAGCGCCGCAGCAAACGGCGTACCGGCTTGCGTCACGGTGCCCGGATCCGGGGTCAGAATCCATGTATTTCCGTTCTGGTCCTTAAACCGCAGAGGCTCTTGAACGATCCGATCCACCCAAGATGTTGGATTATAAGGCATACGGTATCCCTCCTCTCTCGTATCCAGCTGCAAAGGTGCCGCAATATACGAAGCTGTCGTACACCTTGCCTGCGGTCTCGAAGAGCAACATCACATCTGTCTCGAGCCGGTTTGCATCGGTGTAGTCGAAGCCGTCGCGGGCTGCCCACGTCTCCGCTCCCGGGTAGCCCGGAGGCGTTGCGAAATTGGTCCGGATCGTCTCGAGATTCTGCTCGATCCGGTTGATCGACGACAGAAAGTCGATGTACGTCATCGTCCGGTTCGTGACGGTCGTGATCGCGGGAATGGCGTATTGGATGTCCGCAAGGTACGAGCGCAGCGTTTTGATATTTGTCTCGAGCCGGTTGAAGTCTTCGAAGTTGATCTCGTCATTTGCCGTCCAGCCCGTTTCCACATCGATCGCATAGTAGAGCACCGGCATGTCCGTCACGTACGTTGCACCATAAATCGTGCCGTTGTTGCCGTTCGGCGAGGAGTCGATCGCGGTGTTCTTGAAATCGACCGTCAGGCGTACGTAGTCGGTGTAGACGGTCGACGCGACGGTCGAGGATGCGGCGTCAGCGTAGGCGAGGAAGTGCATGAACCCGTTAGAATCGACAATACGGTAGGCATTAGTTGTTTGAGTAGCAAACAACCTCGAAATAGAACCGCCCGTGTGAGTGGTCTGTAACACCCACGAAGATGTAACAGCGTCCCAATTTGAGAAATTCGCGCGGTTCCCACTAGGTCCAGTTCCTCGCCCGTACCAATCTGCCGTAAAACGTTGAATATTATTTTTCGCCCACGCGACCCTGTCCGCTAGCACATTGCTGCCGAACACGTTGCCGCGTTTGCGGAGTATTTCTTCGATGACGTTCCACGAAAACATGTGCTGGTTCATGTACGTGTTTGTATTTGTGCTGTATGCGATCGACGTTTGGCCGTCGATGTTCTGAGCCCACCCGTAATGCGTTTGCCCAACCTCACCGAAGTCTCCGAAAGAACCTTGAGACGGAGAATACAGCGAAGCCCCTCGACCACCACGAAAGATGTTTGGATTTTCGGTCGTACTCCCGGCGACCTTGCCGCCGAAATCGAGCGTGAGCGGATTCAACCCACCTTCGTCGAACTTCCAGTACCCGACGAGTCCCGCCTCGTTACCGGCGAGCATCCGGTTCATGTTGTCGGCGATCTCCGACGCGGTGCGAGCGACGTTCCAAATACGGACGTCGTCAACTACACCTTTAAAAAATTCGCCAGTTCCATTGCGAGATCCGATGAAAATAGAGCCGACCGGGACGGACAAATCTCCGGAAGTAACTGCATTGCAAACTACTGCCCCGTTTAAAAACCCTCTTAAATTTGACCCGTCGTATACCAGCGCGATATGTTGCAAAGTCCCCTGCGATATCGTCCCTACAGGCGATTCCGCAACAACGTAACCGCCGTTCTTGAAAACATGGGGACGAAACCTTCCACTTGCATCCATTTGCAAGATGAACGCATTGTCTTTCCGTAAGAAAGACTGGTTCCCGGAAATTAGATTGGGCTTTACCCACATTTCTATCGTGATTTGGTTTGTAAAATTTCTCAGTACCGGGGAATCCGGCACAGTCACATAATCATCCACCCCGTCGAACGACAGCGCGTACCGGTTCGCGGACACCCGGCTGAGCAATGTCTCCATCAGTTGACCGCTCCCTTCGAGTCCGTCCGCGCCGACAAATAGCCAGCGTAGCGGATGTCGTTCTTCGTGATGAACGCCGCCATGTTCGCGCCGTACGAGTTCTCGATCTCGATCACGTCGCCCAGCTCATGCGCGGGGTTGCCGCGCCAGTTGGACCGGTACTCCGCCCGGTACTCCCGTCGCTCAAGCAGCCATTGGCCGACGGCCGTGGCGCGCACCGAAGAATTGATGAACGTGTTCCGCTCGAGCTTCAGCACGTCGCCGACCGTCGCCGTAGACGAGTTCACCGTGACGACCGCCGACGTGTCCAGATCCGTCCAGTACGTCACCGCTGCCGCTCTCACGGTCGGCTCGAGGACGATCTTCGGCTCGTCGTAGCTGTCGTCGAGCGAAATCGTGTCCGCCGCGGCGCCGAGCGTCAGGCATTTCAGCGTGATCACGTTGCCCCGCGTCACGAAGATGTTCGCGCAGCCGGCGATGGCGACCATCTGCAAGGCGTCCCGGCAGTTCGTCTTCTCGGCCATGCTGTTCGTCGCGATCGACTGCAGCGCGGGGTCGATCGAGTAGTTTTCGATGCCGCACGCGGCGAAGAGCTGCTCGGCCAGCGCGTACAGCGTCTTCGAGCTCGGCGTCAGCTGCTCGTAATCGAAGCCGGCCATCAGGTCGAGGTTCGTCCGGGCCGTGAATGTGGCCGTCAGCGAGCCCTCGTCGCTGGTCCAATCCCACAGCAAATAGTTACCGAGCGGGACCCACTCGATGACGCCGGCGCCGACGTCGAGGCCCAGCTCCGCGATGACCTGCTGCCGCTGCTGCAGGTATTTGTAAAAGCCAGTCGGGTTCAGGATGTTGAACGCCCGATCGCTGTTGTCGACCGTGAAGTCGAACTCCGGGGACGGCAGCCGCGCCGACGTCAAATCGAGCTCCTCGATCAGCTTCATGCCGATAAGGCTGTCGTCGGTGTATGTCCGCACAATGCCGAAGTCGACCTCGAGAACCCGCGCGCGCCGGTAGCCGACGGACCATTTCTTGATGGTGATCACGATTTTGTTGTAATTGGCGAGCTGGCCAAGCGGATCCGGCATGACCTCGGTATTCCCGACCACGGACACCGTCTGGATTACTGTGGCGCCATTGTACGCCGTGATGTCGAAGTCCACGGCGTACTCGTTGTTGAACCGGTCGAACGTGATCGTGATGCCGGCGCTGGAGTGCGTACCGCCGAAGCTGAACGTGATCGTCGGGTACGAAGAAAAGACGCCGCCCGCGTCACAGATGTCGCTGCTGACGAAGCCCATCTCCCCATTGTTCGCGATCGTGTCGTCCGGAAAAGAAAACGACCCGTCGAGGCGGAATCGGTTCCGCTCCCAGGTCGCGAGATTGGCGGACGCGTCTCGCACCTTGTTCGCGAGCTGGTCCTTATTGCTGATCGACGCCTGCGCCGTCGTCACGATGCTCGTAATGTCCCCGATCGCCGTCACGTCGGAGATGTCGAACGTGACTTTGCCGACGACCGTCCGAGGGTTGCCGTAGATTTCCGTTTTGAATTTACTCGTCGTCGGGTACATGAAATCACCTCTCGACCAGGCTGAAGCGTACGTCCTTGTACCGTGGGACGCCGTTGCGGAAATCCATCATCGAAACAGGTCGGTCACCGGCGTAAAACGTCCCTGTGCGGTTCGCGTTCGTCATCGGGTCGGGGTACGTAACCGAGAAAAGCACCGGCGAGACGGCGTTCAGTATAAGGCTCATCTGCTCCGCGGTCAGGAAGTTCCAGCCGAGCTCGATCTTCCGAACGCCGCCCCGGATCCGTTCAATAATAAGCATACCGCGAGTATTCCGCTCCGCTTTGCTGAGATCCTGAATGCCTACTTTGAATTCAGAAGGGGTCGGCAACTCGACCCCGTTGATGGTAATGAGCGCCACGTTGTTACCGACCTCCTTACGTGGTTTGGATTAATGCGCCGCCGCGGCGTCTGCTTTCCCGATCAATATGCGGGTAAAGTACCCGCGCCACTTCCACCGTGTCCATAACGATCACCGGGCCGTCTCTACCGCCGTTGTTGCCGCCCATGCTGACCTGCATTGCGTTCATAACGGCCGTACCCAACGCCGACGCAAGTTTGTCCACGAACGATGTGTTCTCGAGCGGCACAATCATTTCAGCGCCGGCTTCGCCAGCAATGTAGTTGCCCATATTCGTTGCGCCGTCCACGATGCCACCGCGGGCAAGCTTCGGGATGTTCGGGATACGCGGGATTTCGGGAATGTTCACCCCAATTGTGCCGTTGGGCAGCTTGATGCTTGCCTTGTTCGCTGTTCGGATAATACTGTTAATGCTATCCACGATGGCGTTGATGCTTTTTACCACAGCACCGCTGATTTCCGACCAGATGGTCGCGGTATTGCTCTTAATTGCGCCCCATGCGGCAAGGACGGCTGCCCCAACTGAGCTGAGGTCGATTTTCGAAATGGCATCCCATTTTTCTTTGATAAACGACTTCAGATCGTCAAACTTCTCGCCGGTACTGCTCCGGAGCTCGTCCCACTTTTTGAGGACCGCGTCCTTGACCGCACCCCAATCTGTGAAATTTTTTACGGCTGCCCATTTCTGGCTGAGATACTCCTTGAAGGCGTCCCACTTTCTCCCGGTTTCCGTCTGGAGATTGGTCCAAGCCTGTATAATCGAAGCCCTAATCGAATCCCAATCCGTATATTCCTGCACCTCGGTCCACTTCTCGCTGAGATACACTTTGAACTCATCCCACTTCACACCGGACTCCGTCTTCAGTGCATCCCATCGTTTTAGAACCTCGTCCTTGATCTCCGTAATTTTCTTTTTCGCGGCCTCGATTACCGGGCCGGCCTTCTCCTCGATCAAGCCTTTCAGGTTGGACCAGGCTGCCCCGAAACCTTTTTTGAACTGCTCCATTTTGGCTGCTACATCCGGGAAGAACGGCTCGACGACGCCCTTGATCGTATCGAAGATTGCCGAGACGTAACCCTCGGCACCTTCTAGCGCAGTTTTAAAATCGAGATTGAAAAGCCCGGTCACGATTTTCAATCCGCTGGCGACCGCCTCTAATATTCCAGCGAGGAGCTCGAGTCCGATCGTGATCTCAAGGCGCTTGTTTTCGGCAAGCATGTTGAAGAATGCCTTGACCGGAGCTGTATCGGCTAAACCCTTCAGCGCCTCCCAAAGCGACTTAAACGCTTCGGTAACTCTTTTGATCGGATCTCTCAACGGCTCTAGGAATTCTCTGACTTGCTGGGCGAGCTGCTCCATCCATTCAGGCGTTTGTGCGACCTGGTTCAGCTCCGATTTTGCAATCTCCTTGCCCAATGCAGTCGTGCCCGTGCCGACCCCTGCAGCGGCCCCCTCAGCGTCTGCCAACTGGTTGATTTCGTCGAACCCAGCAACAGCGCCTTTCGCCTTCTTGCCGGCTTCCTTGTAGGCTTCTCCGAGCTCATTGACCGCGCTGGACTGCTCCTTCGTGGCCTCGATGGATTGGACGGCCGCTTTTCCAAACAAGGTCTGCATGAACTGAGCCACCACGTCCATCGCGTTGGCCAGCGCTTGCGTCATCGATGTTAAAGCGGGGAGAACGGCGTTATACACCGGCAGGAACGCATTTCCGAGTGCGAGCTGCAGGTCCTTGAGCTGGGCCACGAACATAAGCTGCCTCGAATTCGTGTTTTCCGCCAGCTGCAGGCCGTATTTCCGGGAGGCTTGCTCCAAAATGGCAAAATAGCGGATGGTCTGCTGCGTGTTGAATCCGAGATTCTCCCACGACCTCCCGTTGGCCAGATCCCGGAATGCTTTGGTTGTCTCGATCATGGCAACGTTGATGTTGATGCCAAGATCCTCGATCGCGTCCGTCTCGCCAAGCAAACCGGAACGGATCCGTTCCATAACGTCCTGCATTTGCCGGCCCGTCGCCGCCGCAACGACAGCAGAAGCTTTGAGCAGATCCTGCGTGTATTTCATTGTCGTCGCTGTGTCCGTGGCGAACCCGCTCAGGAGATTGGCGTAAATTGCACCGAAACGGATGGCATCCGCCCGAGCGAAACCGAACGCTTTTGCCCCATCCTGAGCCCAGTCCAAGAACGCCTGCGCGCTGCTCCCCATCATCCGATTAATTTGCTGGATGGCGGCCTCTACGTCCATGGCGCTCTTAACGGCATCTTTGACGAGTACAGCCAGACCAAGTGCGGCCGCGGAGGACAAAGCTGCTGCTACCGCTTGCATGCCCTTCGCAACGCTCGTTTTAAAGTCGCCGATGTCCTTGCTCGCCTTGTCCATCGATTTTTTCATCGGGCTAAAATCAGCGCCGCCGCGGATCATCAAGTTTTTAACGACCGTCAACTCAACTCCACCTCCTCCCCGTGCAAAACAAAAAGGAGAGGGCTACTCGCCTCTCTCCCGATACACGACTTTGCCTCCGAACACGGCATTGAGCCGTTTAATTTCTTCAAGCATGTCCGCCTGCGTTTGCTTCGGCTTCATCATCTGAAGGATTTTCTTCAGAGGATCAAGCCGCTTCACCCGTTGCCAGTACGCTCCCAAATATGTGAGCACGATGTCCTCCTCTGCTTCCCGCTCCATTTCCTGCTTGTAGTTCAGAACGTGGAGCCTTAGTTCGTAGGGGGTCATCTCGTTACAAACAGGGATGCTGATACCGACCCTAATTGCAGCTTTTAAGCTTTCTTCCCAGTAGCGCGCCGCTGTTGCCGGTTCAGCTTTGCCTGTCCGTTTCCCGGGTTCGATTCACCTGCATGCGTGGTGCCAAAGGCGCGCTCGAACGCGAGTTGCATTTTCTCGATCAACTCATTCCACGGGTTTGCGTAGTCCAGTAGGTCTTCCATGTCCTCGAGGCGTAGTTCCTCGCCATGCGCCCTGGCATCCGACAGAAGACCGCAATAGAGGATTTTCTCGACCGCTTCGAGGTCGAGGCCATCCATCTTCATCATCGAGTCGATTTCCTTACCAGTGATCGCCCCGAGTGTTTTCAAGGCTTTGTGGCCGAACCGGATTTCGCGAATCCGGTCAAGCTTAATCAGCACTACATCGTTCCCGTCTTGCATAATACCCCTCCTCAATGTAAAAACCGGCCAAGGGCTTTACCCTTGACCGGTTCGAAAATTACGGCGCCGGCAGCGTCAACGTCGGTTCGCCCGACACTTTCAACGTTGCAGCAAAACTAAGCGCCTCTTCCATCTCGATTGCGCCGCCGAGCGTAACCCCGGTAACGATTGCGTTAAAATCCCATTCAGCTCCGACCGTCGCGGGAAATGTGATCGTAAACGTAGACTCCGCGCCGGTCTTGTAAGCGTTATGGATTGCGATCTGCCCCGTCGTATCGTCTTCGTTTAAAAAGCCCTCAACCGTGACTTCCCCCGCATCCTTCAACCCCTGCAGGAATTTGCGATACGTATCGGCCAAAGTCGTCACGTCAATCGTGTCCGCGGTCAATTCCAACCCGCTAATCGACGTCAGGTCCGCAACGACATTAGCGCCAATGCTGAGCGTCGTCCCTTGTGCCTTTTTCGGCATGGCTTTCCCTCCCTAAATGCTGATTCGTAAATCGAAGTTGCTCCTGTACCACATGACCTGGGGCTCGAGCAATTCGACCGGCTCGTCGTAAGCGACGTCCTGGACGTACGGCCCGTCCATCCCGATTGTGCGTCTTTGAAAGGAGCGAATCTTGGCCAGGACTGCCGGTGTTAATGATTTCAGATCGGTATAAGTCCTGCAGATGATGTTGATTTCTAGCGGGATCGTTTTCGACTCCGTGTAGCCGGTCAGCGTCTTGTCCGGCAGGCCGTCGCTGGAGATGTAGATCAGGTATGGCGGTTTGGTTCCTTCCGCGGCGTTCAACGGAAACACCTTGCCGCTTAATCCGGATACACTCTCCAGCTCGGCGACCAATGCTTCCTCGAAAGTCAGCGGAATCACCTCTTCGCCAATGCTTTGTCGATCTCCTTACCCATGACGCCGACGATCTTTTGTTCGATTGCCTCGGCGTTTTCAGTCAGCGCATTGCGGAGAAATCGATACCCGGGGGTATATCCGCCGTCTACATTCATAAAGCCGTATTCCTGCGATGCAGGGTAATAGTACCGCTTCTGGCCGTCCGCTGACATCTTCACGAACAATGGATTCTTCTTCGGATCCATCATGACGTCGTAAACCTTTTTACCGGTTACCGTCTTCCGCTCCGCTTTGATGATGATCCCGCCCTTCAGGTCTCCAGTGTCAACCGGAGCCTTTTCGCGGGCGGCCTTGAGAGCGATATTCATCCCTTGGCGGGCCGCTTTCGTGACTGCGGACTGAGGCACCTTCCCGAGCCTCTTTATCGAGCTCTCGAGCTCCCGCATGCCTTCGAATTTCCACCCTCGAGGCATCAGTCCACCCTCTTCACGTAAACCAGCATTTCGCGCTTCAGTCCTTGGACGTCGATCGCGGAGAGGATCTCGTACTCGTCATCTCCATGAACAATGCGCATCGTGTTGTTGATTCCGTCGCGGTACCGAATCCGAAATTTGACCTCAACCCGGCTTTGCGCAGCCTCCGCGGCGAAGTACTCCCGCCCCAAAAGCGGCTCCTTTGAAGCCCAGACCGTAGCAAATACTGTCCACTCGGCGTCCGGTGCCGGTTGCTCGCCGTAGGAATTGCGCGTCGTAGGCGGCGACTTGATTACGATCTTGTGCCTTAAACGCCCCGCCAACATGCCGTCCGCGCACTTCATACAGGCACCACCCGATCCAGGCTCAGCAACGACTTTACCGCGTCCGGCGGCTCGCAGCCGGGATTATCGAACCAGGCGGCGACCAAAAGGATGATCGCCTGCTTCACGCGTTCCGGGACGCTGCCGGCAGCAGCGTGGCCGGCGACGTAGCGGACCTTGACACCATTCGCCGGCACTAGGCACGCCGTCGGCCAGCAGACGCCCGAAGCGCGGACGATCTCCGCCGGCTCCGAATAGTCGTCTACGATGTAGTTCGACGATGCCCACGTCGCTGTATTCCCGTCGCGGTCCGTGTACGTGAGGCTCGTCACCGACTGCAGCGGCGGACGCGGGAGCCGGATTTCTCCCCGCGGCCATTCGTCCAATGCGAGCTCCAGCGTCTGCGTCAGGTACGCGCGGTTTTGGAAGCCCTCGCACCATTCGCGCGCGGCGGTGATCAGCGGCGTCAGCGTTGCGTCGTATGATTCGTCGTCTAGGTCGATCCGCAGCTGCGGCTTAATGTCAGGAAGCCCCACCGGTTCTGTGGCCGGTGGGGTGATCACCTTGAGCTTCATGGTTTACACCTTCTTTGCTTCAAGGTACGCGGCGTAAAGCGCCGTCCGCTTCTCCTCGTTGCCGGCGTCACCTTCGATCGCGAGCTTCTCGAGCAGCGCTTTCTGATCGGCTGCCGAAAGTTCGCTGAACGCCTCGAGCGTGATATCGCTAGCATTCGATTCGACTTTTTTGAAGAAGAGCTCATCGCCTTCAGCGTGGTCAAAGGAATACAGCACACCACCAAACATGTGCTCTTCCCCTTCGTTTTCAGGGGCCACCGAGCAATAGCCGATGACCTCCCCCGAATCAATGTCGTACGAGTTGTCAGGCTTCGGCAATTCGGTCACAGCGGCTGCCGTCGCTTCGTCTTCCGCCTCGTAAGGCTCTCCAATAATCTTGCAATGCCCTACCTCTTGCCAGGCTTCGGCGAGTCCGAGTTCCAGGTCCACTTCTTGCCTCGGACCGTACGACCACGACGCTGAAGCGATGCTTACGTTCATCCGAACCTTAACTCTTTGCAAATGTTTCACCTCCAGACCGAAAGAGCGCCCCGGCGGGCGCCCTAGTCAGGTCAAATTAGGATGCGGAATTCTGGTAGTACTTGATCGGACCCGTTCCGGCGTCGACCATAAGGCCGTCGTGGCGGGCGTACGCGATGAATCCAATCTGCCCGCTCTCGATGTACTTCTCGCCGAGGCGGAAGATTGTAAGATCCATAACGTCACGGATGAAGTAATTCGAGAAGTCGCCGAACAGAATCGGCTTCGCGTTCGCTGCCATGTCAGCCATGTCCGTATTGATTACATACGGCTTGCCGAGGATGAGATCCGGCTCCGACGCTGTGAGCGAAGGCTGCCACAACGGGCGCCCATCGCCGTCCTTGAGCTTGCGAATCGCCTTGAGTGTGTTGTCGTTGAACATCCACTCGGCCATCGCCCGGTATACCACGTCGACGGAGTGCTGAAGGTCGAAGAGGTCGTCGAACGTTACGGAGGTCGATTGGCCCGTCGACCCGACCTTTCCTTGCGCGGCACCAGTCACAACACCTTGCGGCTCGTTCGTCCCCGTGCCGACCGTGAAGTGCTCGTTCGTGCCGCGGCCGAAGCTGCTGGCGATGAATTCGCGAATCAACTGCTCGACATCGAAGGCGCTGTCCTGGATCAGTTCAATCGGTACCAGGAACGTGTCGGACGTATATTTGTACGCCTTCAGCGTCTTCTGGCCAAACACCGGATCCGTCGCATTTCCGGCAGCCGTGTTCTGTCCAACGATTCTCGCTTTGCGCGACGTATCGTTCGTCGTCGGAATCGGCAGGTCGTTACCAGACGACGTGCGAAGAACGCGGGCGCGGGATTGACGCATGCCGCCGAAAGCCTTCATTGCTTGAATGAGTTGATTGTAGAAGCCTACCGGCACCGTGTAGCCGCCAGCCGTGCCAGTGACGGATGACATCGCGCGTGCTTCCTGTCCGCTCAGCTGCACTTTGCCGGCGTCGATAATCGACCGCTCTTCCGATGTCAATCCGGAGTAACCGTATTTGAGGAAGGAGGTGTACGCTGCGCGATATTCCTCACGCTCGAGCGCCGGCTTCTCCTCCTCTCGGCGCTCTTCGCCACCTTGGCGCACCGCCGGCGAGCCGTCGCGCTGTTCGAGCTCCGCAGCCGTCTCGGCCATCCGCTTTTCGCGGTCGATTTGAGCCCCGAGGCGATCCATGTCGGCGTTCATCTTGTCCCATTGCTGTTGCTCTTCCGCCGTAAAGCTCCGTTTTTCCGCGTTGACGCGGTCGTTCAGCGCTTTCGCTTGCTCCCAGATTTGGGCTCTTTCTTGCTGCAATTCAGTAATGTTCGGCAAGGTATTCCCCTCCTAAAATTGATGTTTTCGAAGCTGCAGCTCTCTTTCACGCCGCTGACGGTCCGCTTCGTGGACCGTTTTATCACCAGCTGCGCGCTGCGCAGCGAAGGCTTCGTACACTTCTTGCTCAGAACGAACGCCGACAGTCGATTGCGGGTAGGCCGGCCGCGTGACGGGGCTGACTTCGATCAATTCCGCCTCCAGGACGCTCCGGATCGGCATTTCCGGGTTCGATTCGTCCCATTGCTCCCTTATTGCCCTGAAAATGAACGACGAGCCCTTCACATCGCCGCGCTCGATGCTCTCCACGTACTTATCCGCCCAGCTCGGCGGCGTAATCTCGTAGCGGAGGCCGATATCATCCTCGGTGAGCACAAGCGTGTTCGGCGTCCGGCCGATCGTGTCGCGGACGTCATGCTGCCAGCTGGCGTACACGTCGCTCATCCGGTTCGTGAATGCGCCCTTTTCAAATCTCTCCTGGAACATGCCCCAAATCGGGTTGGATAACTGTCCCCAGCGCACTGCGTAACCGATAATTTTCGTCGGCTCGCCGTCCATCCTCCGGATCTCCGGTCTACTCTCCGGCAGGAGTATCGAGCGGATTTCCTTCTGGTTCTCCATTGGCATCGCTTCCCTCACCTCCTTCCAGCCCGATCTGGTCAACGGCCACCATCGCCGAGTTCACGAGGTACTTCTGGCCCTGGCCGCCGGGTTGCGGGTTCATATTTTCGATTTCGCGCCACTCGTCGGCGTTGATGATGCCGTTCTGTCGCTGAATTTGGAGCGCTTCGTTACGCGATTTCGCGTCCCCCCGGAGCAATCCATCAACCAAAAACTCCGCAAAAAAACCACTGCGCTTTTCCGCGGTGGTGAAGAGCTTCATCCGTAGCTGCTGCTCCCAGCGAACCAACCACGGACGGATGGTATGGACGACAAATTCGATCGATTGGTGCTCGATATTGTTATTTGTGCTCCGGTCGAGCTCCGCAAGCATGTGCAGCGGCACCCGGAACATGCGCGCAATTTCCGCGATTTGAAATTTTCGTGTCTCGAGGAACTGCGCCTCTTCCGGCGGTATCCCGACGCGGTGGTACTTCAAACCTTCTTCGAGGACCCAGAGTCGATGCGATTTTTTCAGCCCCGCGGCCTGTTCGTTTGCCTGGCGCTTATATCGTTCGTACGCAGTGTCACTGAGCTTACCCGGGTACTCGACAATACCGCCAACATTCGCACCATCTCCGAAGAATCTAGCCCCAAACTCCTCCGCCGCAAGCGCCATGCCGAGGGCTTCGCGTGCCAAGCGCACCGGGTTATAGCCGATCAACCCGTCGAAGCCGAATCCGGGGATGTGCAGCACTTTATCGAACGGCAAAATGACCTGCTGATTCGTCTTCGATACGACGGTTCGGTAATAAATCTTATTGTCGCGCCCTCGCTCCGGCCACGTGCGGTCCGGTAACAGCGGCCAAAGTGCGACAATCCTTCCCGCGCCGTTACGCTCAATCTCCGCGTACCCGTTTCCCCAGTTGCAAATGTGTCCTTGGATGGTCTCCTTGAACTGGTAGGCTGTCATTTCGTCATTTGCCTGGTTATGGAGCACTTCGTACGCCGGATGTTCTGTCGCGCGCGCCTTCCCACCAGTTTCGAGCTTCCGGTAGACATTAAGCGGGAGTGATGCCAGCGTCTCAGAGATAATTTTGACGGCAGCTAGGTATGCCGTTACGCGAAGTGCCGACTGTTCGTTGACGCTGACGCCGGAATTCGCGTTTTCTCCGCCCGCTGCCCACTCTCGAAACGCCTGATCTGGATTCGAAAGAGATGACCGGAGCTCCAAAACCTTGTTTGTGAATGGAATTTTCAGTTTCAGCTGTCCTCACCCCCTTACAGCGTTAAGAATCCGCGCATTTCGTACACTGACGGCCCTTCACCGGCGAGCAGCATTGCCCGGACGTGCGCGTTAATCAGTGCCGTAATCGGGTCGATCCGGTCCGTTGACTTATCTTTGTCGAGCATGATGTTCTCGTTATGATCCTGCCGAATGACCGCATTCCCCACCGCCCAGGTGAGAACCGGGTTTTTCTCGTGAATCAATTGCCCGGAGAGCACGAGCTCACGTAGATTCTTCGTCGGCTCGGACAGAGTCTTCACGCCTTGTCGAATCTCGACCATTTCGTACCCCTCCGACTCCATTTCCTGCGCAAATTGCGAGGCGTTGTAGGGGTCGAAGCAAATTTCCTTGATGGTCCAGAGGTTCTCGGCTTCGCGCTTCTTAATGTGTTCCTGGATAAAGCGATAATCAACGACGGCGCCTGGCGTAACGGTGATCCAGCCCTGCCGAACCCACAAGTCATATGGCACTTTATCCGTCTTTCGCTTCGCCGCGAGCGTGTCTTCCGGAATGAAGCTATGAGACCACACGTAGACGCGGCCATCGCCGAGCGGAATCACGCCGCCGATGCTCGTCAGGTCGATCTTCTTCGAAAGATCGACGCCCACATAGCACTCTCGAACCGCGAGATCCGGCAGCTTGTCCACCCCGCAAGCGCGCCAGGCATCCATCGGCATATAGCCGTTGTCCTTCTGGTCCACCCACAAATTCATGTTTTTCGTCAGGAAGTTCCGCATCTTCTCCGGAACGTCGAGCGCAGCCTGCAGCTCGCCTCGGAGGAAGTTCATGCCCTCCTCGTATGTCGCGACGATCGGGTTCGCCTTAACCCAGTTTCGCTCGTCCTTGATGTCATCGTCCTTATCAAGCTCGCAGATCATGACGAAATACTCGTCGTTTTCCTTCGGCGAGTTAGGATCTAGGAGCTCAGAGACATATAGATACTCAGTGAAGCACGGCGCCGCCATATCGAAGCCAGCCGTCGTGATGATGACGATTAGCGGGTTCGCGCGCGCCACCATGCCGGAAACGAGTACGTCATAAATTTCGCTCGTCTCGTGTACATGGTACTCGTCGATGACAGCGAGGCTCGGGTTCTTACCATCGCCGGTCTTCCGCGCTTCTTTTGACAGCGGCTGTATGACGCTGCCGCTCTTCACGTGCCGGATCCTGCCGTATGTGTCCGTGAATTTGCCCTTCAGCAGCTCCACCGCCTGGATCTGTGTCAGCACCTCGTTGTACACGATGCCTGACTGCTCACGCCCCCATCCCGCGATGTAGACCTCCGACTGCTCCGGAGATACGAAAGCCTCGTAGCTGCTGATCAACGCAAGCAACTGCGACTTCGCGTTCTTGCGTGCAAGCTGAATGTACGCCTTCCGGAAGCGTCGGAGACCGGTGCCTTTCCGTTTCCAGCAGAAAATATTGCCGACAACGAAGAGTTGAAAGTCGGTTAGCTCGATCGGTTGGCCGGCGAGTACTCCCTTTGTGTGTTTGAACATCCGCGACCAACGGTAGAACCGGTAGAGTTCCTCAATGTCGAACTCGTACGGGAATTCCTCGCTTTGGCTCCGTACAATGTCGTCGAGGAAACGCTGGCACGCCTGTTTGTGCTTCCGGCATGCCGTAACCCTTCCGTCGACGACGTCCTCAGCGTATCGAGCGATTCGCTCAATAAGTTGCTCTATCATAAGGCATCACCGAAGAGCTGCTCTTCCTCGGTCGGATTCTTCTCTTCCGGCTTCTTAGGGACAACCAGACGGCAGCGCGAGCTGATCGTCAAGCCGAGGTCCGAAGCTGCAGCGCGACATTGCTTGAAGAGTTTGTCCTGCGCAAGCAGCATGTCGCCGTACTGCTCGTTTGCCACCTTCAGCTTCTTGCCCGTTTCCGGATGCTCCACCGTAATCGTCGGAGGTATGGAGCGAAGCTCCTTCGTGACCCGGACGTACTGTTCCCGTGCCAACAAAAAACGAGCTAAGGCGTCAACGTCCAGATTCGTGATCAGGTCGATGCGCTGCAGCTCGCTTGCGATTTCCGTGAATTCCTTCTTAAGCGTCTTTGTCAGGTACTTCGGAGGCTTGACGTCGTCGGCTGGCGCCTTCACTTCCGTTTTTGTCCGTTCCTCGATCTGCTCTTTTGTCAGATGCGATTTGCCTTTAAGCAAAATAAGATTGATCGGTTGCTTATTACGCCCGGCCATAGCCAAGCCTCCTTTCCGGAAATTTCAAAAAAGGAATTTTGTTCGCGCAAAACTGGACACGCGGTCTTACAAAAGGGGGTCCCGAGGATTTTGCCCCCCTACCCCCGGGGGGTATCAGCCTACGCCCTGACGAATTGCCGCCAACCGTCCTCAGTTGGTTCAATTTCTTTCATTTCTGCCTCAATGCTCACCGATTTCGGAACCAATTGCAGACGGATGCCCATCTCACTTCCAGCTACAGCCCTAACCTCGATTGCTTGCACATGTGCACTGAGGTCCATGTCATCCACAAACACTTTCCCAAAGCCTCTTGCATCAAGTACAATGCGAACTTGTCTTGAACTCATCGTCCAAACCCTCCGTCCTCTTTCGCTGTCTTGATATCGTGATGCCTCTTGCACAAAGGCTGCCAGTTGTTCGAATCCCAGAACAGATCCTGATCCCCTCGATGCGGGATCACGTGGTCGACGACCGTCGCCGGCGTCAAGAATCCCTCGTCCTGACAATGCCGGCACAGCGGGTTCCGTGAGAGGAACGTCTTGCGTGCCTTCTGCCAGCGTGTGTTGTACCCCCGCTGATGTGCCGTGCCTCGCTCCCGATCCTGCTGCTGTTGGTGCTGCTTGGCGTGCTGATCGCAGAAGCGCTCCGTCGTCAGCTGCCGGCAGCCGACGTGGTTGCAGGGGTGCTTTGGTTTATTTGGCAAAGAAATCACCGCAACTTTTGTCCTAATTTTTGGTATAAACATACAGAAAGGAGGGATGTCCCATGCCAAATAAGGAAAAGCCTGTTCACACCGTTCCTAACAAGGACGGAAAGGGCTGGGTAAACAAACAAGGCGGCGAGGTGATCAGTACTCACCGTACCAAGGCTAACGCTGAACAGCGGGGCCGTGCTGAAGCAAAAGCTGATCAAACCGAACACCGCGTCCACAACAAAGACGGAAAAATCGCTAAAGCCAACAGCTACGGCAACGATCCGAATCCACCGAAAGACAAGAAGTAAGGAGGTCGCCATGTACCCGGGAACCACCCCGCTGTGTACCGCTGCAGCGCCTTAGCCGTATTCCGACTGCAACTCGGATGCGGCTATTTTTATTTCCTCTTGCAACTCTGCCACGGGCAAAATTGTTTGAGACCATCCCAACTCCCCCAGATACAGCCTCGGCAGTGCGCTGGCTGGCTCGGCAACTCGTCGCCCTTGTTCAATCGGTTCAGGGCGGCGATCAGGCTTGGCCCCTTCAATTTGGTCTCCATGGTTTCACCCCAAAACAAAAAGAGCCCGACCCGAAGGTGAGCTCTTGTTATCGTTTATGCAGACTTCCACGAACCCAATATATCACGTTTTGACAAGGCGTGCTCTCACACGTTTCTCACTTTTTTGATGCGACTGCTGACATTCATGATATAACCGTATGAGTACCCTGTCTCCTCAGCAATTTGAGCCAGCGTTTTGCCCTCGATATCCCTCTTGTAGGCCACCTGGTGCTCAATTCCTTCGAGCCCTCGGATTTTCGCCTCGATTTGGGCTCGCACCCCCTTCTTCCGCTCCAGCTCCACCGAAGCCTCTCGGATCTTCGCCACAACCTCGTCATATTGCTTCAGCGCTTTATCTAAAGGCACGTGAACCGGCATTGGGGACGAAGGCAACTGACCATTGAAGCAAAGTGCGCGAGCCGCCTTCAGCTGCTCTTCGAGATCCATCAAGCGGATTTCGAGGATCTCGATCTCCTTGCAGACGTCGTAGTAAATCTGGACAGGATTCAGTGCGGTTCACCTCCGTGGTATAATTCAATTGGGGTGATTAATATGCTGCTTAGAACGCTCGACGACTTCGGAAAAGCCAAACGCACCAGCGAGCCGGTCATGGTCTTCACCGTCGACGAAGACGGGAACAAAGTATTCGACGGGTACGGCGTCATTATCGACTTTACGGACACGACGCTGTCGATCCTCTCCAACAGCGTCGGCGTTCTGCATTTCCTACGTGAAAACATCGAGGTGAAGACGGCCCGCAGCGTCAAAGCACGAATCGGTACACTGCCGCGGCGCCGGCGGCCAAAATGACCCACATCAACAGCGACAGTGCGAGCCCCCAGGCGAAGCCGGTCAGCGGATCGCCGTCTTCACGAAATTCAGGTTTTTTCATGGGGACCACCGCCCTCCAGAAGGTGCGGGTGTTCGTAGATGTTGCCGATGACTTCATATTCGTTCGTGTGATCGAACGACCAACCTACGCCTTCGTTGTCGTACAAGTGGAACCGTGCCCGCCTATCGTCGTAAACCACTCTGAAAATTTCGTTACCGTCCATCAGCTTGATGTCGAGTATATCCCCCTCATAAATCTCTTTTCCGTTCTTGTCCCTAAGGCCGGTTAATTGTCCGACTGTTTTTGGGTCGCATATTTCCCCGACAAATCGAACATTACGACCTTCGATCGCACCAATTTTGCCGATGTAGCAATCCCCTGGGCAACAATGGACTAGATCTCCATAAACCCATACGTCTGCGTCGATTCGCTTACCCCGAAACTTAATTTCGCGCATGTTCTGTCACCTCGACCTCGATGTAGTACGCCCCGCTCGCCGCATCGTATTTCAGCGGATATCGCTTCTTCGCGATCGCCTTGAACGGCTGCCAGCTCCCGATCCGCCGGTTCTCAAGACGAACCGTCGATTCACCGACGCCTCTAAGCTTCAGCCCTCGTCCTTTCTGGAAAACCAACTTTCCCGGGGCCGCGCCGATCATCAGCAGCTCGTTCGCTTTCAGCGCCATTTGCCTGGTCGCTTCCTCATCGAACGACATCCCGCGGCTGTTTAGGCTTACCGAAGGTCCGACCACTGTATGCTCTGCCTCGAACCATTCAACGTTGTTAAGTATCGTCGAGATCGTCGAATCGATGGCCGTCAAGCCCGCGGCGACCACTAACGGCGTTGGCTCAGCTGGATCTCCGACATGCGCGCCGATCGGCTGCGGATCGGGCGTCGGACCATGGTGCACAATGTCAGACGTTTGTTCCGCCGTTACAACGACGGGCTGTGGTGGCGCATGTTCATCCGGCATCGACTGCAGCAACTCGCGCGCCTTACCCGGTGTCACGCCCTTCAGCCCCCACACCTTGACCCAATACGGCAGCGTCTGATTCTTCATGTTCCATGCCCGCTCGATGCTCGATACGGTTTCGCCGGCAGCAATCTGCTCTAGGAAAATTCGCTTCGTCAGTCCGCAATCGGGACCCGTCTTCTTAGGTCTCATATCGTCCACCTCGTTCTTGGTTTGGTTTTCGATCAGCCTACTCCGTTCGCTTCGGCCGCCGTCGGGACTCGTGTGGATCGGCCTTCTTTCCGTCAGTTGCGTTCCGGTGCGCAGCTTCTCGAGTTCCTCCGGTGGCAGCTTATACGTCGTCACTGGTCCAGCAGCTACGGACTTCTCCTCATTGGCTCTGTTCGGTACTGGGGTTCCCACGGTTCTCCCTCCCATGACAGTTTGAAATTCTACGTCCTCCGTATCTCCGATCGTGATCGTCTTCAAGCCAGTTCTCTCGCGGACCGTATCAACCATTTCGGCGATTTCCTTAGCCATCTGCTCCCCGCCCAATGGATGCTCTCGAATTGCCTCGAGGTGATGACTTCCTGACAAGTCGTATGCCCTGGTATGCAGCCAGTTCATCCAGCTCCAAAACCGCTCGGTCGTCATCGATTTGGCCCGCTGAAACACTTTTCGTCTTTGGGTTTCGTCCAGCTCGAGTCACCTCCGGTTTTCCCTTTCCAGTTCCTCATATCTTATATTTTGTTGAACTGCCCAACCGCCGTTTTTCCCTTGCCGCTACAGCGTTTCCGGGGCTTGTCCAAAACCGTGTTACACAGTCGCGCATTATGAGTAATTAAAGGCTAAAACGGCTCAACGTGTTGTCCATCGTGTCCTGGTTAACGCCGATATACCGCAGCGTGATTCGTTCGGAGGAGTGGTTGAAGATGTCCATCAGCAGCGCGATGTTTTTGTATTTCAGATAGTGGTGGTAACCGAAGGTCTTTCTCATGGTGTGGGTGCCGATCTCTTCGAGGCCGAAGACCTTGGCGGCTTGGTTGAGGAGCTTGTAGGCCATTTCGCGGCTGATCGGCTTGTTGTAGCCCTGGCGGCTCTTGATGAGGTATTCGTCGCCGTCCTTGCCCTCTATGTAGCCCTTGAGCTCGTTCTTCAGCGTCGGATTGATCAGGATACGCTTCTGCTTCCCTGTCTTCGTCTCCCGCATGCTGATGTGCGTTCCCCTGACGTCCTTCACGCGGAGCTTCAAGATGTCGGAGATCCGGAGGCCCGTGTTTATGCCAAGGACGAACAGGATGTAATTTCGCTCGTTCGTCTCCCGCAGATACTTCTTGATGTCGGTGATGAGCTCCGGATCGCGGATCGGTTGAACATAATTCACTGGGCCTCACGCTCCCCTATCAGTATCCGGTCGCCTGCCGGTCGTGGTTCACTGCGTTCTTCGCTAGGTAGGCAGCTTCGATCTGCTTCCAAGTGAACCCCAGTCGCTGGGTACCAAGTGCGATAAATTGGTCCAAAGCATCCCAAAAAGCGTTGTCGTCGAGGTTCGAATAATCAACGTAATCGATCAGGCCGACTGCCGTGATGATATCGATGAAGATTTTGATCGTGTCTTCCTTGATCTCTTGGTGATTTATATCCAGTTGATATAGTGGAACGCCCAATTGCCGCGCAATCGAGAGAAAGAAGTGTAGACAATCCACGTATTCTTCGAGCATTTTCTCGATCCTTGGTGCCTTATCGTTGCTCCAGTGTTTAAAGCCACGCCATTCGTTCGCCAGCTCAGCAATCTCGACCTGCAGGGCGAGGACGGTGTTCGGCAGCAGGTCTTGACCCTGCAGCCCCTTCTCCTCGATAATCCGCGCGTCGAGCGCCTTTTGCATTTCGTAAAGCTCTGTTATCTCCACAGCTCTTCCTCCCGTTGCCATATTATTGTGAATTTCCTTTCAGATAGTGAAACTCTTACTTAGATGGACCGTATTTACTTGTATCCCTCGATAAGAGGGGGGAAGGAGTTGGTCGGATGTTAATCTTTATAGCCGACTTTATATTCTCCCCTTGTTCCTCTGAGAAGGACTATCGCGGCTGAACAATCCCTGAAATAGGCGGCAAAGTTTTACCGAAGGTTCCACGCCTTCCTTCCGCTGACGAGCGTAAAACGGCCATCAGTACATAGGGAACTCAGTAGCGACCCGGCTGCCATGGGCAATGAGGGGAATCAAAACATAGCAGTGCCACAGCTGCTTAAGTCATGGCCGATCCCAAGAAGCTGGGCACGGCACGCTCAGTGCGATGGATAACCTCAAAAGTTACGCGGGTCACTTGGCCGATACACCAACGGCTCCAATATTCGGCGGCTTTCTTCAGGCCCATTCGCTGCAAGGTTGTTGAGGTAAACAAACGTGGGGCAGAGACCGTGGGGAGTGCCGTTCCCTGCGGTTTTTGCTTTGTATCACAATATTCAGCCTGCGTTCATTCTTCTTTGGCGATGACGCAAGGGAATTCTCTCTCCTCACGCTTATTGATGAGGTCCTGATATGAGATGAGGACTGCATCCTCCTCGTCTTTACAGAAAGAGCATCCGCCGTCTTCGCAGCAGTACACCGATGGCGATTCCACCTGGTTTCGAGTGAGCTGCCGAATCGATATCGTCACTTCCTCGGTTTCCCCTTCGCCGGGTTCACCAATGACCAAATCCGAAAGTTCGTGAGTTTCTTCAACGTAAACCCCGAGAGCATGGTCCGCAGACTTGGCCGCGATCCAGTACGGACCGATTTCGTAAACGTTCATGCATACCCCTCCCCATGTCCTTCCATATTCACCCAATGTTCCTCTGATCGTCTTTCATGTAGACGAGCCAATGCGTCTTGCTTCTCCGATTACCGAAGAGCGGTCGCCGGTCGATCGCTCTCAGAACTTCGCCCAGGCTGACCTGATCCTCGTTCCACTTGAAGATTAGCGTCCCGTTCGGCTTCAGCACCCGCATGCATTCTTGAAAACCCTGCTTGATGTCTTCCTTCCAGTCAGGCCCGAGCTTCCCGTATTTCTTGGCCAACCATGAATCTTCGCCAGCCTTCAGCAGATGCGGCGGGTCGAAGACGACAAAATAAAAAGATTCGTCCGCAAAAGGCATACGCCGGAAATCGGCGATCACGTCAGGGTTGACGTTGAGCGTTCGCCCGTCGCACAGCACATCGTCGAGCTCCCGATTATCCATGTAGACCGCGTCAGGATGCTGCTTGTCGAACCAGAACATCCGGCTGCCGCAACAGGCATCTAAAATTCTCGCTTCTGGCAATTCCCTCACCTCACAGATGGAAGCCGCCAACGGCCTCGTCAATAATGTCTTGGTTGATTCCGATATAGCGCATCGTAATCGACGGCGCCGAATGATTGAATATCTCCTGCAGCAGTGCGACGTCCTTGTATCGCTTGTAGAAATGGTACCCAAACGTCTTCCGCAGCGTGTGCGTCCCGATCTCAATCAGACCGACCTCCGCCGCCGCGTAGTTCAGGATGCGGTACGCCTGCACCCTTCCGATGTTCTGCTTCGTCCGGTAGCTCGGGAACAACGGAGCGTCATCCTTCATGCCCTTCGTGTACTGATTTATGATTTCGCGCAGCTCCGCGTTGATCGGGAACCGTTTGCGCTTCTGCGTCTTGCCTTCGATGATGCGGATGTGCGATTTATTCCGGACGTCCCGGACGTGAAGCTTGAGAAGATCGCCGATGCGAAGGCCGACATTAATTCCCATCACGAGCAGGAACCAGTCGCGCTCCGATCGCTCTCGCAGCACCGCTTTCATCCGTTCAAGCTTCTCGACGCTCCGGATCGGCTGTACGACTTCCATCGCATCTCTCCCCTCTCATGAAAAATCCGTATTCATCGAATTACTTTCTGCCATGGCGGCAATACAGCGAACCGATACAGTACGTGCGACACCGACGAGCACCCCATAACGTCGCAATTGTGGCTTTCGTCGTCTTCGTCCGGGATGCCAGTGATAACGACTTGATCGTCGGAGGCGTAGACTTGTACATTCTCCAACTCCTTGAAACGATCTGGAACTTTGCTCATTCATGAACACCGCCTATTCATTGTGTTACCAGTCCCGCTTCCGCTTGAGCTATCTCAGGTAATCGAATAAATCCATCTGCCTTTCGAAGACGATCTCCTTGGCCCATCTGGCAAATGAGGCACGGGTCACCCTTCGCGTCCTGCCGTAATGGAACCCGCTCGTAACGATGTACATCAGGCAGTCCTTGTCTTTTTGCTTTGGTCTCGCCAAGTGAGCGCCAATCCGTTCTACTCGGCGTTCCGAGTAATACTGCCCCTTCCTTCGGCTCCGGTACACTTGACCCGGCTTGATTTCGCTTTTCTTCATTGCGCTCTGCTCCCGCTTCGGGTCTTTTCCTCCATGGCTACGGCGCGGACGCGGTTCACCGCTCCATCCATCTCCCGCTCCGCTTGGTAACGAGGGTCAGCTTGTAGTCCTCGTAGACGGCCGCAAACAGCTTCTGCTTTAGCCTGAAGTCCTTCGTGATGTGTCCCTTGACGTCGATCACTTCGAAGTCACCGCCGGGATACACCACTTGGAAATCCGCCTTATACTTAATCCGAGGCTTGTCCTGCAAAATGAACTCTGGCTGCAGCACAATGTCTTGGATCTCGCCGGCCGCCATCCGCTTCTTGAGCAGCAGATAATACTCGGCCTCCATCTTGCTGTCGAACTTGATGCCGGTGACGTCATTGATGCCGTGACGCCTGAGCATATCGACCTCGAACATCGTGCCATCGGTGGTTACTATAACTTTCTTGGCGCCGAATTTGTTCTGGCCGTGAAGGCGGGGACGTGGAGTCCAAGACCCGATCCGTCTACCCATTCGCAATAACCTCAATCGCCCGCGGGCTTGCCGGCTTCCGTTTGATCCTGCCCTTTTGCTCTAGGCGTTGCAGGTGCCCATTCACCGTCGACGAAGATCTCAGCCCAACACCTTCGCAGATCTCGCGGATCGTAGGCGCGTATCCGTGCATTTCCCGGTGCTGGATGATGTATTTCAAAACCCGCTCGCTCGTTTTCATTCGTTCACCATCCTACTGTGCTGATTCCCGTGAAACCGTCTGTCATTTTCATCAACAACTCTTCGTTTGAGATCTTCAAACCTACGGGGGAGATGTTCCGCGATCATTGAGGAGGGGACCCCGCAAAGGTGCATTTCCTTGATCATGCTGCGAGTTATTTCGTCGATCTTGATCAGGCGGTCTTTGATCAGCCACTCGTAACTTTTCCAGCTGAGTTCTAGTTGATTTAGCTGATTGTCTATGGTCATTTTCCGCCTGCGCTCTTTGCCCACTTCTGTCCCCCCTCCTTTCTTGCAACTCCCGCGCAGCCTCATAGCGGAGCCCCAGCCGGCTCTCCGGGCTCGTGGCAATGCGGTACAGCTCGGCGTCGGTCATCTCGCGTAAACCTTCCACGCTTCCGGCACCTCCCGTCTATCTGCAGTCATCTCGACTTGATACAGCAGCTGGATGACCTCGTTTCGAAATTCGCGGAAGGAGATGGCCTTGAACTCCTCGAAATCCGCTTCGTTCTCCCACTGGCCGGGCAGATATGCGAACCGTAATCCTCCCCGCTCCAGCACCATGGTCGTTCCCATCGCTCTCATCGTCCAAAGCCGCGAAGCGAGCTCGATAGCTGTTTCCGGATCCGGTGCTAGCCGGTGAACCAGGAGTAGCGCACAGCGCCAGCGTTTCGTGTCCGGTGTGTTCGGCCGCGGGTCGTGAAGTATGTAAGCTATGTCGGCACTCATGCGCTGTGTCCCCGGTCGAGATCGACGAACTTACTGTAGTTTTTGAGGTAAACCACTTCGACGACGCCCGTTCCTGTGTTCCGGCCTTTTGCGACGATGACTTCGACGATGTTTTTCTTCTCGGACTCGGCATTGTAATAGTCGTCCCGATACAAAAATTCAATCTCGTCCGCATCCTGTTCGATGTCTCCAGACTCACGCAGATCGGACATCATCGGTCGCTTGTCCTGACGCTGCTCCACGGCCCGGCTTAACTGCGACAATGCGACAACCGGGCAGTTGTTGTCCCGGGCGCACTGCTTGAGCGTCCTGGAGATGTGGCCGATCTCGAGGTTTCGGTTCTGGAACACGCGGCCGCCGTTGATGAGCTGCAGGTAGTCGATGTAGAAAATAATGTTGTCCCCGTGCTTCTTGCGGAAGGCTCGCATCTTCGACCGGATCTGCTGAACCGAGAGTCCTGGAGTATCGTCGATGTAGATCGGGAGGTTCGACAGCTTTGCCGCTGCGCCCGTGTAACGCTCCCAGTCGTTTGCATCGAGTCGACCCGTTCGAAGCTTCATTCCGTCGATATCCCCTAGAGCCGCAATCATGCGCTCTGCAAGCGACGTCCTCGGCATCTCGAGGCTGAATATTCCGACCGTCGTGCCCCCCTTGGCCGCGGCGAGTGCATCGTTCAACATGAACGCTGTCTTGCCTACAGACGGCCGAGCAGCAATGATGATGAAGTCCTGCTTCTGCCTCCCTGATGTGAGTCGATCAAGGTCTCTGCTGGCGGTTTTAACGCCTACGACCTCCCCGTTGCTGTTATAACGCACATCGAGCAGATCCGAATGTTCCCGAAGTATCTGGCCTGTTGCGACGAATTCACGTTCGGGTCGGAGCTCATCTCCGAGTGAATCCGCGACCTCCTGCATGCTGGCGATGAATGCCTTCGGGTCATCCATCTCTTTGCCGTTATCCATCATCGCCTTGGCTGCTCTGAAAGCCTTTCGCGAGAGTGACTTGTTCTTCACGATCGATAGGTAGTGGCGGATGTTGGCGGCCGTCGGTACGGATCCGGCCAGCTCGGTAAGGTACTTCACGCCGCCAATGCCAGCGAGCTTACCGTCACTCATCAGCTGCTCAGTCAGGGTGATCAGGTCGATCGGTTTGTTCGAATCGGATAACTCGATCATGCCCTGGAGGATGCTTTGATGCCCCTCCTTGTAGAAATCCTCGACCTTCACCCACTCAAGCGCCACATCGAGAGCCTCAGGGCTCAGGAGGATTGCTCCGAGCACGGCCTGCTCCGCTTCCAGGTTGATAAAGTTCGACATGTTCAGTTCAGTCACCGATTACACCTCCGCGTCTCCACGGCGGCGGTGTCGCTTCCGCTGCCCATCGTTCCATGTCGTGGAGCCGTTCTTTGGTTTCCGCACCAAGTTTCGCGTAATCTACGTGCTGTTCTGGATCTTTCTGCACAAGCGGCCGCCGCAGATCGGCGATCGTTGGCGGGAACGTGCTTGACACTATATGGCGCCGAAGGTTCTCGGCAGCTTGATCAAAGCTGATGTCCTGCAGGTATTGGTGCCAGAACAGCACTTTCTCCTTGTCAGCTGTAAAGTTTGGATAGGCCATCGTCACCTGCTCAAACAGGCGGGCCACTTCCGCTTTCTGCATTGGTCTCCTCCCTTGCGAATTGCTCCTGCATTTCGCGGAGCTTCTGAGCTTGGTCTGCTTGTCGACTGCCGCGGGCGCCCCTGCTTCCCGTTCGCTGCTCGTTCTTCGACCTGGCTTCTGCCCGCGATCTTATCCCTTGCTCCTGCCAACTTCGGTCCACTTTTTGCATGTACTCCAGCGACGGCTTTGTTGCGTGTGAACCAACTTCGTAAAGCAGCTCGATGACGTATTCCGTTGAGTTTCCCCGGTTCAAAATCGATCGGTAAAAATCATGGAACAGCGGGGAGATCGTGAGCGTTCCAAACACTTTTGTGTGAGCGTCGTTTATCGTCTTGTACCCGCCGCCGATCGGTTCTTCGGATTCATCCGTCACCAGTGGTGGTTCGGAAACAGGTTCGTGCGCGGGCGCAGTTGCAGTAGTAATATGGTTAGGTTCTGTTTGGTTAGGTACTGTAGCCCCGTGACGGGCGTTGCCGTCTTCCGTGACGGGCGCGTGACGGGCGCGTGACTTCCGCTTCCGCTCCTTGTTTTGCTCCCGCTTCTCGACAAGACGTCCCGCGTATTCCTCCCAATCGTGAATCTGCATATCGCTCTCAATAAATCCGGCGTCCACAAGACCTCTAACCATCGTGGATGCCTCGCCTTCCCATCCGCATGCGTCGGCGATATCCTCGTTATCGAATCGGGATAGATCGCCGTCTTGGGCGTAATCGAGAGCCCACCACCACAAGAAATGTAGGTGGCCAACGGCTGCAGGAACAGAAACGCCGAGAAGTCTCGCGAGCTTTTTTGTTTTCGGATGCCTGCCCAGCTCTTGATGACTCTCTAGCCACGCCATTCCCATATCCCACCTTTATTTGGTCTGCATTCGGGCGTCATGCCTCGCATCATCCTCCTCTCCCCCGAGATCAGGATCCGTTCTGCGGGTTCAGCATTTCCGCCATCAGCACTTTGTGCGTATACTTCAAGCTGTTGATGACTTCCAGGTTGGAAGCGAACGCGTTATTCCAGCGCACCTTTTCCGCCTCGAGCTCTGCCTCTTTCAGCCGCAGCTCGACGACAGCAAGCTCCGCATGATGAGCCTTGTCCCGCTTCGCTGCGAGAAAAGCTTCCGCATGAACCCGCTTCCGCTCCGCATAAACGCGATTGTAATCCCGGACCGCATTAGCTGCAAATCGACCGATAATGACCTGAGCTTCGGACAGCAGTTCAATCTTTCGAGCCACGCCGGACGGAGTGTCCAAGTCGCACCGATCCGCTCTCTTGAGCAGAATCATTAACGCCCGTTGCTGGTCTTCTTTGGTATGTAACGAAGCGATGGACATGGGCGCACTCCTTCCGATCTTTTCCGCACAGCCAATATCGTGTATAATGGGTTCAAATAAACATTTTCGTTTTGCAATAAGTCGCCCTGGACCGGCGGCTTATTTGCTTTTTACGTTACCGCTTGTCGTCAATTGCTCCGCTATCTGCTCCGTACATTTGCGACAAACCAGCTTGTCCAAGAGCGTCTTCAATCCATCATCCACCGACCCGCAATAGACGCAGCCCGGAGCGTACTTCCGCAGCACAATGCGCTCCCCGTCTACGAATACCTCCAATGGGTCTTTCTCGCCGATCCCCAGCGTCCGCCGCAGCTCCATAGGGATAACGATGCGCCCCAGCTCGTCCACCTTTCGAACAACTCCTGTGCTTTTCATTTGAATGCCTCCCATGGTATTTGATTGAGATAAACCCGTTCCGTCCGCCAGCTACGCGCCATTGTGGCAAGCTGCAGCAAGTTCTCGTATGTACGCTGGCGGCGGGTCATAGCCGATCGATCTCCCATCCTGCATAATGCTTGTATCCATCCCGGTACCCGACTTTCACGATCTCGACCGGCTTCGGAACGTTCCCGTCTTTCAGCGGCTCCGAGGCGTAGATTTTGTCGACCCGAAACTCGAAGGCGTGCCAGCTGCCGTTTTGAAGCTCGTACGAGACGAGTGTGACTTTCGCGACCATGCCCTTTTCGTTGTAGATGAATCGGTCCCCGGGTTTCATGCTGCCAACCACGCCTCCCACGTCCCTCTCCGGTACTTCTCGACGAATTGCTCGAAGGTGAGCCCGTAACGCTCGCGGACCCGATGGTAGACGAAATATTCGCCGAGTCGATCCAACTGCTCGTCCGTCATTTCCGCCGCGCCTCCCGGTTCCGAATCGCGATCAGCGATCCGGCGACAAGCAATGCCGAGAATATAATTCCGAACCAATCGATCATCCCGCTTCCTCCAATCAAACCAGTTTGAAGCCAAATTTCTCGGCGTAGTGCATGCCTATCATGATGTGCATCCCTGGACGCAGCTCGTAACGTCGAAATTCCCGCTCCACCATGCGCTGACCCTTTTCCGTCAAGATCCAGCGCTCTCCGTCAGCGTGGACCGCATAACCGTCTTCGACGAGCTGATCGAGCACGCTTTGCTCGAAAGTTTTCTCCGGTGCATTCTCCAAATCTCTCACCTCCTTCCATATCACCCTTTGAAAACGTGATAGAGCAAAACAATGCAGATAAAAGCGGGCGTAACCGCCCGAGTCAATCCCCTAACACCCGATACGCATCCCAGCGCTGCGGCTTCGCGTTCGAGCCGATGATCTCACAATGGGGATGCCGTTGCGCGAAGTCCTCTCGAGCATCGGCCTCAGTGCCGGCCACGACCTCCGCGGAGATTGTGCCACGTTCGGGGTGATTAAAGCGGATGATGTACGTCTTCATTGAGCAAGCCTCCCGACCAATCGATTTTCAATTGACCTATCCAAATCGATTTGTCGAAAATAGACATTTTCGCGTTGCTTGAAATGCGGGATCTCATTAGCAGCGACCATACGCCGCAGCGTGCTGATGGATACCTTCAGATATTGCGCCGCCTCTTTGAAGGTGAAAATGTTGGCGTAGATGCGGCGCTCGATTTCCGGCTGGAGCTCGCTGAGTATTTCTTGCCTAAGCTCTCGCTTTATATCCATCCTGATCGCCTCGAGAAAATCCGAGGTGTTCAATTGGATACCTCCTTTATGTAGTTGTCTTGGCCCTTCTCGTAATGCTCCTCGACCATATCTTCGGGCTGTCCTTCGTCTTTCTGGAATAGGTACTCAAAATCACAATCGGGGAAGAACTCCCGTTTGATCTTCAGTGCTTCATCCAGATGAAAAGGAGAACGACCTTTGGTCTTATCGATGATCGTTGCGTAACGAACGCCCAAGCACATCGCCAAGTGACCTTTGGTTATGCTATTCCTCGCCATTTCCGCCTCTAGGTTGCGAAACAAATTGGCCTACACCTCCAAATACTCAATTTCGTATTGTGACCCCATAATATACTCAATTTCGTATCATGTCAACCGAAATTAATACATAAAATACGAAATTGCATGTTTACAAATAATAACTTTGTGCGTATACTTGTCTTGGGTGTACGAAATTCCGTATATTTTGGAAGGGGAATAGGTAGTGGATAAACGGACGGAGATAATAAAAAACCTTATTGAAAAGGGGTGGCCCAGTCAGAAAGCATTTGCTGAAAGCGCCAATATACCCTATACAACGCTTCGGTCTATTTTGGAGAGAGGCGTAGGAAAATCCGCAGTTGAGAACGTGATAAAAATCTGCAAAACCTTAAATCTCAAAGTAGAAGACTTGGAGAGGATGGCCGAGGACGGTATTGAAGAAATTCCGGAGCAATCGGATCTCTCTGAAGAAGAAATCCTTACGCTGGCAGCACATCAAGTCGGGCATGAAGGCGAATTGACTGAAGAACAGCTTGCCCAAATAAAGCTGGCGGTCAAAATTGCACTTGCACGGGATGCCCTTAAATAGTCAGCGGAGGACAAGCTATGCCCAATTACGACAAACTACTCCATGAGGCACCGATTCCCGTCTATGACGCTGCTGATCTACCCGCCAACTTGAAGGGTTTATACGTCGAAACCAAAGCAAAGAAAGTAATATTGCTCGATAAACGACGAATCAGATCACGGGTGGAAAGAACTTGTATTTTGGCAGAAGAACTCGGCCATTATTACAAAACATCCGGAAATATCATAGATCAAGCGAAGCTGGAGAATCGTAAACAAGAACTGTTGGCTCGGTCGTGGGCTTACGAGAAACTTGTTCCCCTATCTGCAATAATTGAAGCGCATAAAGCCGGCATACGGAACCGGTATGAATTCGCCGAACGACTCCAGGTAACTGAGGAGTTCCTTATGGAAGCAATCAAACGGTACACAGAAAAATACGGTCTTTACAAAAAGATGGGGAAATTCACAATAAGCTTCGAACCACTTGGTGTAGTTGAGATGTTTGAATAGAAATTCGCGCTTCCCGGCCGTGAGGGCCGTTTATTATACAATAAAACCGAACAAATGTTTTTATGGGAGGAAGAAAAATGGCATATATAGAACATTTGAGCGGAAACAAATATCGACTCGTTGCGCGAGACCCGGCCGCAATCGGAAGAAAACGCATCTCGCAATCGGTTGAAGTTCCGCCCGAAGTCGCAAAGTCCGAGCGCAAGAAGAAACAATGGCTTGATCTAGAACTGGCTAAGTTTGCGGAGAAGGTTGAAAACGGTGAAGTGGTAAGGCTTGAGAAGATGACTCTCGAGCAATTCCTGCCGAAGTGGAAGTCAGGTTATGCAGACCAGCGGCTTGGAGAGTATACGAGGAAAAACACCTTGGATTATATCAGCCGGTACATCGTCCCTGTGTTTGGCGCGTCTCGACTCGACCAGATTAAACCGCTGCACATCGTCACGTTTCTCGCGGAATTGCGAAAGCGAGATGGTTCACCGATGGCCACAAACACGAAGCTAAATATTTTCAAAGCGCTAAAGTCGATCTTTGACTCCGCGAAGAAATGGCAGTTGATCGCCACCAATCCGATCGAAGGCGTTGACAGACCTTCGCCAGACAAGAAGGAAAAACGTGAAATGCGACAGCGGAAGAAGTCATTTAACCGCAACGAGACGGAAGCGGTCATAACAGCATTATACGCCCTACCCGACCAGTGGCGGCTATACTTCATCGGTGTTCTACTCGGCGGATTCCGACGCGGCGAATTCCTGGCCGTGGAGTGGCCTCAGGTTGATTTTGAACGTCTCGGTATTCACGTTGTTAAGCAAATCACTTTGGACGAAGTAGGAAATAAGATCGAAGGCGAATTGAAAACTGAAGAATCCGAAGCGTTCGTCCCTATGCCCCGCTGGTACATGGAAGAGCTTCAGGCGTATCGCAAACAATGGAATAAGGAAAAGCTGCGTTGCAAGGATTGGAAAGGCGATTCTAAGCAATATGTTTTCCATGGCGGCCAAGGAATTATGTATTACCCGTCCACCGCGACAGGAACGTGGCGAAAGTTTTTGATAAAAAACGGGCTTCCGAAAATTCGTCTTCATGATCTCAGGCATACAACAGCCACTCTGCTTCGTGAGAATGGCAAGGACTTGAAGACCATTCAAGAGCGGCTTCGGCACGCGCGCCTGGAGACCACAGCAAATATTTATACGCACGAATCAGATCTCGTGAGTCGGGATGCTGCTGACAGCTTAGAAGTGCTCAACCCCAAGATTTCAAAATTTGCCCCACGATCTGCCCCACAAAATAAATGAGTTCATCCTACCCTCCAAAATAGAAAATAAAAAACCCCTTATGTATCAAGGGATTTCGGCTATATATGTATGGAGCGGGTGATGGGAATCGAACCCACGCTACCAGCTTGGGAAGCTGGAGTTCTACCATTGAACTACACCCGCAGTGAAAGTTATTATAGTACGTTTCGAGTACGATTTCAAGTGGCGCCGGGCGGAAATCGGATAGGAATGTTTAGGAGGAAAGCGCCGCCCGCCGTCACTATGACGGCTGGAACGACGCTCGGAAGCGAGCCGGAACCGCGTCCGGCCCGCATTTCAGTTTCCTGCAAGATTACCCATGCTGTTTCAACGCCCAAAGCTTTTGTTTGAAGTACCGTCTTGTCGGACCGAAGGTGACGGCCCCCAAAGCTGCCAGGCCGAAGCCGACAAGCATCATGAGCACGCTCGACGTCGCTGTATCGGGAAGGCCGCCAATAGAAACTTTGCTGAGCGGCTTCACCTGGCTCGTTCCGCTTCCGCCGCCGTCGGCCGCATTCGTCGCATCGCCGCCGCCCGCCGCGTTGTTGTCATCTCCGTCGAGGTCGAGGTCGAGGCTCGGGAAAGGGAAGTCGGCATCGCTGCCGATCTCGTCGTCGTTGTCGATGATGCCGCCGGTGCTGCCGCCGCCGCTTCCACCGCCACCGGTGCCGCCTCCGCCGCTTCCACCGCCGCCGGTGCCGCCGCCTCCGTTGCCACCGCCGCCGCCGCCGCCACCGCCGCCGCCACCGGTGTCGCCGCCGCCTCCGCCGCCACCGCCGGGATCGTTACCGCCAGGATCGTTACCGCCAGGATCGTTGCCGCCAGGATCGTTGCCGCCGGGATCGTTGCCGCCGGGATCGTTACCGCCGGGATCATTGCCGCCGGGATCGTTGCCGCCGGGGTCGTTGCCGCCGGGGTCGTTGCCGCCGCCGCCACCGCCACCGCCGCCGCCGCCGCCACCGCCGCCGCCGTTAGAGCCGCCAGTGAGCAGATTCACCGCGATGCCGAGCAAGCCGTCGCCGACCGCATTCCCGCCGTTCGTCAGCAGATTCAATCCAACGCCGGCCGTGTCGCCGGTACCAATCGCTTGGCCGTTGCCGCTCGACAAAATATTGCCGGCCGCGCCGGCCAATCCGCCCGTACCCGTCGCTTGGCTGCCGCTGGACAGCACGTTGGCGCCCAGACCGGCCACCCCGGCGGTCGACGAACCCGCCGCGCCGCTCGAACCGCTCGACAGGACGTTGCCGCCGACGCCGGTGAGCCCGCCGGTTCCCGTACTTTTGCTGTCGCCGCTCGACAGAATGTTGCCGCCGACACCGGCCGTCTCGCCCGTTCCCGTGCCTTGGCTGTTGCCGCTTGACAGAATGTTGCCGCCGACGCCGGCCGTGCTGCCCGTGCCCGTTCCTTGGCTGTTGCCGCTCGACAGGACGTTGCCGCCGACGCCGGCCGTGCTGCCCGTGCCCGTCCCTTTGCTGCTGCCGTCCGACAATACGTTGGCGCCGACGCCGGCCGTGCCGCCCGTGCCCGAGCCTTGGCTGCTGCCGCCCGACAACACATTGGCGCCGACTCCCGCGGGACCGCCCGTGCCCGTACTCTGGCTGTCGCCGCTGGACAATACGTTAGCGCTTCCGCCGACAAGGCCGCCGTTGCCGGTTGCGCTGCTGTTGCCGCTCGACAGCACATTGGCGTTCACGGTCGCCGCTTCTCCGCTGCTGGACGCGCTGCTGCTGCCGCTGGACAACACATTGGCGTCGACGCTTGCGGCCGTGTCCTTCCCGGGCGCCTTGACATCCACCTTAATACTGTCGCTGCCGACCGTAGCGCCTTTGTCGTTGACCGACAAGATGTTGGCGCCGATGCCGGCGATCTCTCCGCTGCCGGACGAGTCGTTATCGTCCTTCTTCAACAAATTAACGTCGATCCCGGTTGCTTTGACGCTATCTACCGCTCCTCCCACGCTTTCGGCTTCCGCGACAGCTTTGACCGGCTCCGACAATGTACCTAACGGACCGGCCATGGCCGATTGGGCGAACCCCCCGACGCACAGCAAGGAGACCGCGCCCACCCGCAATATTTTCTTGGGTTTCTTCCTCATACTCCAACTCCTCCAATTTTTACAGGATCGACGTCAAACGAACGGCTCCTCCCCAGGTCCGTGCTGCTCTCCTTTGCAAAAAAAAGGCCGGCGAACCTTAGCGCGGCGACGGCACGTTCAAGAAACCAAACTTAACCAGATACATTTCGTATCATTGCATGCATTAAATGTATCATCCTTCCACCTTTCTGTAAATGCGTAGCGTTGAAATTCCGACAAATCCTCATAAAGTTCCGCTCCAATTGATACAATCGCGAAACGAATAGGCGAACCTTGGTCGCGTTTTCTTCGATACAGCCGTAGTCCTGAAGATGTTATTTCCTTGAAAAAAACAGGAAAAGCGCCGCCGGGGCATGGCAACCGAGCCGCGACGTTTGGTACACTGGAGATGGAAATCGATACCGCGAAGGGAGACGGGATGAACTGATGAAATACCGGCGATTGGGCAAAACGGGGTTGAAGGTATCCGTCATCGGAGTCGGCACGTGGCAGTTCGGCGGCGAGTGGGGCGTATCGTACACGCAGGAGGAAGCGAACGCGGTGCTGCGCCGCGCGAAGGAAGTCGGCATCAACCTGATCGACACGGCCGAATGCTACGGCGATCACCTGTCGGAGCGGCTGATCGGCGAATTCCTGAAGCAGGACAAGCGCGAGGATTGGGTGCTGGCGACAAAGTTCGGCCATCATTTCAACGGCTTGTTCGAACGGGATCAGCTGTGGTCGGCGGTGGACGTGAAGAAGCAGCTGGAGGATTCGCTGCGCGCGCTGCAAACCGATTACATAGACTTGTACCAATTCCACTCGGGCACGGACGAGGCGTTCGACAACGACGAGCTGTGGACGATGCTGGACAAAGAGGTGCAGGCGGGCAAAATTCGCCACCTCGGCATCTCGATCGGCAGCAACGACAACCTGCACCAGACGGCGGCCGCGGCGAAGGTGAACGCCTCCGCGATCCAAGTCGTCTACAACCGGTTGGATCGGGCGCCGGAGCAGCGCGTGTTCCCGTCGTGCATCGAGCAGGACCTCGGCGTGCTGGCGCGCGTGCCGCTCGCGAGCGGCTATCTCAGCGGCAAGTACAAGCCGGACGCGGCGTTCGTCGCAACGGACGTCCGCAGCCGCCACGACGCGGAGCAGCGCCGCGCGAAGCTCGAAGAAGTCGAGCGCATTCGGGAGAACGAACTGCCGGCCGGCATGGATATGGCGCAATGGGCGCTCGCCTGGTGCCTGCGTCACGACGCGGTAACCTGCGTCATCCCGGGTTGCAAGACGCCGGAGCAAGTCGACGCGAACGCCGCGGCCGCCCGTTACGCCAGCGATCTGCACCCGCAGGCGTGGAAAGAAGCATAACAATACCAAAAAAGCTGATCGTCCCTTACGGGTCGATCAGCTTTTTGCGATAGTCGAGCGTTTCGCCGCTCTCGCGCTGGATCCGCACGCGAATGTCCGCCGCGCCCGGGTCCGCGATATCGAGCTCGCCCGTGAAATCGTACCGGTCGAAGCCTTCGAACCGCTCCCACGGTTCCGTCTCGATGTCGGCTGCCGCAAGCGCCGCCGGCCGCTCCTCCCCGTCCGGTCCGATACTCGTCACCGTGACGGCCGGCGCCCGTTCGCCCGTTCGCACCCACACCTTCAGCCCGAGCTCGTTCTCGCCCGGCCGCACGTCCGCGATGTCGATCGTCATATGCGCCGTCTCGCCCATCACGTGCCAATGGAACGGGATGCGTTCGACGACCGGACTGATGTGCGTAAGCACGCCTGTAACGGCGACGATGCCGACGAGCAGTCCGAGATCGATCCGCAGCCACTGCCGGAACGTCTCGGGCCGCTGCGGCGCAAGCGCCAACTTGCCGCGAAGCGCGGCCGCCACCGGCAGCACCGCGAACGCGAGCGCCGTCTTCGCGACGAGCAGCCATCCCCACGTCGTCCGGAACACGTCGCCCCACTCCTCCGTATATAGGCCGATCGTCAGCAGGCCGGTCGCCGCCAGCACGCCGAATGCGGCGAAGGCGAAGGCGGAGAACATCGGCGCGAAGCTCCGGAACCAGTCCGGAAATTTGCGCAGCAGCAGCGCCATAGCGAGCAGGCCGCCGAGCCACAGCGCCGCGGCGCCGAGATGGATCGCGTCCGTCAGCCGCGATAAGGCGACCGGCTCGTATGCGCCGGCATGGCCGCGCAGCGTCTTCGCGGCGATCATGAGCGCCGCCCAGACGAGGTCGACGGGCCGCTGCCGGAACAAGAGCGGGAAGCCGGCGAGCGACAGCAGCCCGGTGAACAGCCACGATTGTCCGACGGCCGTATCCCGCAGCGTATCGAGGAAGGAGGCGTCGGCACTGCCGCCGGACAGCTCGATCCAATGAAGCGCGACCATCGGGACGAACGCTCCGAGATGCGCGAGCTGCAGCCGGAGCCCGACGCCTCGCCAGTACGCGAGCCGATCCGCGGCCGCCGGCCGCAAGCCGCTCCACAGCGCCCAGCCGACAAGCGGCAGCAGCGTCAGATAGTACGCGATCCGGCTGAGATACAGGAACGCGGCGAACGCGGGGCTGCCGCCGTCCGCGCCCGAAGCCGCTCCGGGGCTCGGCCCGGACGCAGCCCTGCCGGCGCCCTCTCCGGCCGTCCCTTCGACCGGAGGCGTCGCTTCGGCCGGAGGCGTCGCTTCCGCCGGCGCCGCCGGGTCCGCGGCAGGCGCCTCGACGGCGACCTCGAACGCGAAGCCTCCTTCAATCGGGTGGCCGTCCGCCGAGATGACGCGGTACGACACGCGGTACGTCCCGTTCGGCAGCTCCGGCAGCGCGGCTATGAGCGTTCTCCCGCCGCTGTCGAGCGCCGCCTCCCCGATCTCCACGCCGGCGCCGTCGGGACCCTCCAAGGCGACGCGATGCAGCGTCGATTCCAGCTTGCCGCTGAACGACAAATGCAAATGCCGCGGCTGCTCCGTCAGCACGTCCCCGTCCTCCGGAGTCGACCCGGCGAGCGACGTATGGGCGTATGCGTGCGCCGCCGCCCCGAACGCGGCCAGCCAGCAAACCAGCAGCGCAGCGGCCGCCAGCCCTCCCAATCTTCTATAAGAGCGGAGCAGCCTTACGATAGGAATTCCTCCGGAATCGGCTTCCGGCCTCGAAATCCATCGTGCCGCCCATGGTAATACGCGATGCGTTCCTCTCCTTGCTTCCAGCACAGCAAAACCTCTTCTCCGTTCAGCATTGCGGGAAAATCGACGAGTCCGCCGTCCACATCCTTGAGCTCCGCGCCCTTCAAGCGGATGCTGTCCGCCAGCGTCTTCGCCTCCAGCTGCATGAACTCCATGCTCGCCTCCAGCCGAAACACCGCGTCCTCCGGAGGAGATTGGGACGTTCTCGAGTAGTTCATGCGCAGCTCCCTCAGTTGCAGCGCGGTTCGAACGAACTCCCGCTTCGTCTCCTGCAGCCGAGTCAAATCTTCCTTAATGAAGGGAAGCAAAGCGTTGGCCTCTTTCGGAGTGAAATACCGTTTGTCCATTCGTTTCCACGCTCCTTTCCCCCATTGTACACGATCCTCCGCGCGAAGGCGAAACGCCGGCCGGCGAACGAATCGTTCCGCGCGCAGAACGAAAAAAACCTCTTCCGCCGAACGAGAACGCGAAGTTCCCGCTCCGGCGGAAGAGGCTGCCGACTTACAAGCCCAACGCCTCGCGCGCCTTGTCCGGCGCGTTCGTGCAGATAGCGATCCGGCCGCTCAGCGCCGCGAGCTCCCGCATGCGCGCGGGGTCGTCAACCGTCCAAGCGAGCAGCTCGATACCGAGCTCCTCCGCCTCCCGAACCAGATCCTTCGTTATATACGGATGCGCGATCGACAGCACGTCGGCGCCGGTCGCTTCGAACTGGGCTTTCATCGCTACCGGCCGGCCTGCGACGAGCAGCCCGGTGCGAATGTCCGGCGCGATCGATTTCGCTTCGAGCATAACGAGGTGATCGAACGACGTGAAATAGACTTCGTTCTCCATGCCCGACTCGCGCACGACCTTCACGGCCGCCTCGGCGAGACCCGGATACAGCCCGCCGGCCGTTTTCAGCTCGATGTTGACGACGGCGCGGCCCTTGGCGAGGGCGAGCGCCTCGGCGAGCGTCGGGATGCGTTCGCCGCGGAACGCGGGATCGAACCAAGCGCCGGCGTCCAGCGCCTTCAGCTCGGCGAGCGTATGATCTTTGACGAAGCCTTGACCGGTCGTCGTCCGGCCGAGCGTGAAGTCGTGAATGACGACGGGCACGCCGTCCTTCGACAGCTGAATATCCAATTCCAAGCCGGCCACGTACGGCGCGTCCAAAGCCTTGCGGAACGCGGCCATCGTATTTTCCGGCGCCGCCGCCGACCAGCCTCGATGCGCCACAATGTCGTTCGCCATGTTTCTCTCTCCTCCGCCTCCTGAATGTTCTTCTCAAAAACTTTTCGCTGCGTGCCGATGGAATTCCTCTTCCTTAACTAGAAGTTAACAACCCCGTTCCTTTCCCCCGAAAAGGCGTAACCCCCGCCGAGCGCGAATACACTGTACACAGGAGGTGGGATCGAGCATGATTCGCATTTTGGAAGGGGCCGACGCTGTGGCAACGTCTGAAGGGAGCGACGTCGGCCGCGCGCTGCTGCGCCTCATATCCGGCGGCCCGACCGCCCAGTATCCGCGGCCCGCGGAGCTCAACTTCGAGCTGCGCCTTAGGGAGGCGACGATGCGGGCCGCGCTCGAACTGAACGGCAGCGGCGCCGCGTTCGAAACGTTCGAAAACTCCCGCTGCAACCCCGAATATTGGCGCCGCGAGCCGAACGGCGCGTTCCGGCTTCGCGCCGACCGGCGGCCGGCCGGCGCGATCAGGGACATATTCGCGAACGGTCCGATGTACGGCTTCGAATGCGCGACCGCGATCGTCATCGTCTTCTACAAGGCCGTCCTCGACTCGATCGGCGACGCGGCGTACGACCGGCTGTTCGCGAACACGTATTTGTTTCACTGGAACGTCGACCGCGACTTGGGGCTGACGACGATCCCGACCGTCCGGTACATCCCCGGCGATTGTCTCTACTTCGACAACCCCGACGTCAACCCCGAGACGATGCAATGGCAAGGGGAGAACGTCATCGATCTGGGCGGCGACAGATACTACGGCCACGGCATCGGCATTCGGAACGCCAAGGGCATGATCGAGGCGCTGAACGCGCACCGCCGGCCCGGGGCGACCCGCTCCGCGTACTTGCTGCCGCAGGCGACGAGGCCCGATTACATTCGGCTGTCGCTCTCCGCCGGCTCGCCGTTCGGGGACGCGCTGCCGCCCGGGCTGCCGTTCCGCGCCCGCATCGGTCACAGTCTTTATATGTATCGTTAAGCCCGCAAAAATAAAACCGCAATCTCGCCCTCGCGGGGACGAAATTGCGGTTTTTTGCCGTCAGGACGGAATCGTAAGCGCGATGCCCGCCAGCTTGCGGTCCGTCTTGATTTGCTCGCCGACGTCGTGCGGATGGTACAAGCCTTTCGAGATCAAATAATTCGTAATCCGTTCGTGCGTCTCGATCGTCTCTTCCAAATGCTTTCGCAGCACCGCCTTGATTTCCGGCGTCGCCGTCTCCGTCGCGGCGATCGCGTAGTTGCGAATTCCCGCTTTGGCGGAAATTAAGAAATCCATCGCGATCACGTCGTCGGACAGCGTATCCATGCCCGTCAGCTTCTCCAATATGCCGATCACTTACTTTCGCCTCCTTCCGCTGCGCCGGCTTCGGCCAACAAGCCGTTTAGCTCCTGCAGCTGCCGGGTCGACCGTTCCGCATCCTCCTGCAAAATCGCCTTCAGCTCCGGATCCGTCACCAAAATTTGCATCGTCTTCGACTTCGTCAGACACACCGTTTTGAAAGCGGCGACTTCGTGCAAATCCAACGTTTCGTGCAGCGCATACGATCCTTTCATCGGCCCATCGTCACCTCCATAATCCGCCGTATCTTATGGCTTCAGCACGACCTTGATGCAATTGTCCTGCTTCGTGTCGAAGATTTCATACCCCCGCTTCGCCTCCGCGAGCGGCATCACATGCGTAATGATGTCGCCGATGTCGATTTTGCCTTCGGCGGCCAGCCGGTATAGGAACGGCATGTAATGAATGACCGGAGCTTGCCCGGTGCGGAGGTTGACGTTGCGCATGAAAATATCCCCGATCGGGAACGCATTGAGCCGGCCGCCGTATACGCCCGTCAGCTGAATCGTGCCGCCTTTGCGCACCGCCTGCGACGCGATGACGATGCCGCCCATCGCGCCGCTGTGCATCTTGAGACCCGTCGCCACGAATTCGAGCGGCGACATTTTGCCGCTCATGCCGACGCAATCGATAACGACGTCTGCGCCGCCGCCCGTCATTTCTTTGATGTGGTTGCCGATGTTGTCCTCGTCCTCGAAGTTGACGATCTCGACATGGTTCGTGCGCTTCGCGTGTTCGAGGCGGTAGCCGACGTAATCGACGGCGATGACGCGTTTCGCGCCCTTCAGCCAAGCGAACTTCTGCGCGAGCAGCCCGACCGGGCCGCAGCCGAGCACGACGACGGTGTCTTTCTCCTTCACGCCGGCGTTGTCGACGCTCCAGTACGCCGTCGATGCGACGTCGGCGAGCAGCACCAGCTTCTCGTCTTCGAGCTCGCAATCTTCCGGTACCTTGAAGGAGGTGAAGTTGGCATACGGTACCCGCAAATATTCCGCCTGACCGCCCGCGTATCCGCCAGCCGTCTCCGAATAACCGAAATACGCGCCCATGTCCCCGTGCGGGTTGGCATTGTCGCATTGGCTTTCCAAATCGTGCGTGCAATAAAAGCATTCCCCGCAGGCGATCGTGAACGGAATGATGACGCGGTCGCCCTTCTTCACCTTCGTCACTTCGGGGCCGACCTCCTCAACGATGCCCATCGGCTCGTGCCCCATGATGAAATCAGTCGGCATATTCGGGACGAGGCCGTGCAGCAGGTGGAGATCGGAACCGCAAATCGCCGTCGATGTCAGACGAACGATCATATCGTCCGGCTTCTCGATCTTCGGGTCATGCACCTCCTTGACCTCGACTTCCTTCAGGCCTTGAAACGTGACGGCTTTCATGCGGCTTCCTCCCAGCGGTTAAATGTTAGGCGTGGCGAACATGCCGTCGCGCGACGTATCGCCGGGAAACAGCGGAAGCCGCGCGATTTTCGCGATCGTGTCGGCGGACACGAGGTCGAGCTGCAGCTGCTCGTTCACGTCGAACGCATGCAGCCACCCTTTGCGAAGGAGCAGCGCAGTCACTTCATCATGCATGTCGAGCTCCTTCGCGAGCTGCGCCCGCAGCGTCGCGCGCAGCTCCGGCGTCGTCGTTTCGCCGAGGGCGAACGCCAGGTTGCGCACTCCGTTCTTCACCGACAGCAGCAAATCCGTCGCGAACGCGGTATCCGCCAGCTGCGGCATGTTCTCCGCGTTGATCGGGTCGAGATAATCGTTGTTCATCCGGTGTTCGCCCCCGCGTTATTGAATGTGAACGGGCGCCTTCGGATACAGCGCGCCGAGTTGTTCCAGCGATTCCAGGTTCAGCTTTTCGTATTTGTGCAGCATCGCCTTCAAGTCCTTGTCGAACACGATGCCCTGCACCATTTTCGTTTTGAACAGCGTCAATGTCTTTAAGTTCATCAGCTCGTGGAGCTCCATGAGCTCATGCGGCGCCAAGCGTACGTCCGTCACGGCGCATCCCCCTTCCGCATTTCCGGTTCAGAGGTATTTTCTCCCCGCGATGGCTCCTTATACCGCAGACAGAACAATCGGATATTGGGCATGAACGGCACTTTAACTTTGAAGTATAATGCAGGAAAGTTGTAAGCGTTGTCAGGAAAGGATAGGAGGAAAGGAACAGGGATGTTACTTCTGCGGAAGGATGCGGGCGAATCGAATGATGAATCTTTCAAGACGTTTCATCTCAATTATTGCCTGTTTGGCGGTCCAGACGGCGTATTTGTTGTATTATTTCTACAAGTATGGTTGGTACGATCCTATCATCTTGGCGGGTTATCCGTTCGTCACGCTGATCGCCTTTTGGATCGGGCGCCAATGGGACAAGGCGGTCTACTACGCCGAACGCGATGTACTGACAGGGCTCTACAACCGAAGATCCGTGCCGGACCGTTATCGCAAGGCGCAGCGGCTGGCAAGCGAAACCGGACAGATGCTGCTCGTAGCCGTCATTGACTGCAATCAGTTTAAAGCGATCAACGATCGATTCGGCCATCGGAAAGGCGACGAGGTGCTGGCCGAAATCGCCCGAGCGCTCCTCCGCGGCATACCGAAGCGCGGCACGGCCGCCCGTTGGGGAGGCGACGAATTCGTCGTCATCGACCTGTGCGCAAACCGAGAGCAGGCTGAAACCGTCATCGACCGCTTGCAGAGCGACATTCGATCGCGCTCCGCCGCCGCGGACGTCCCCTTCTCCGTCTCTGTCGGATGGACGCTATCCCGCGACGCCGCCGCCGATTGGGAGCAGCTGCTGTCGTCGGCCGACGCCGAGCTGTACACGCGCAAATCGAAGACGTCCACCTAAAAGATAAGCGGGCGGATTATAACGATCGCTTCCTTCCCGCAAACAAAAGCATTAGGAAAGAAATGGACAACATTGCGCCCGTCCACGCCCACGCGAGTGCGGTGTCTCCGACATCGACGGCGACGTACATCGCCGTCGGAATCGTCTGCGTTCTTCCCGGAATGTTGCCGGCGATCATGAGCGTCGCGCCGAACTCCCCGAGGCCGCGAGCGAAGCCGAGAATGTACGCCGCCGCGAATGAAGGGGCGATGAGCGGAAAGGTCACATAACGGAACAGCTGCCACTCGTCCGCGCCGATCGAGCGGGCCGCGTCCGTCAAATCGCGGTCGACGGAGGCGAAGCCGGTTTTCAGCGTTTGGTATACGAGCGGGAATGCGACGACGACGGCGGCGATGACGGCGGCTCCCCATGAAAATACGATGGGCGCGTGCAAAATCGCCTCCGCCAATCGACCGACCCAGCTGTTCCGGCCGAGCGCGACCAACAACAAGAAACCTACGACGGTCGGCGGGAGCACCAGCGGCAGCATAAATGCCGTCTCCACCAGCAGCTTTCCCCGGAACGACGCCCGGGACATCCCCCATGCGGCGAACAGTCCTAGCACCAGCACGATCACACTGGCCAGCAGCGACACCTGCAGCGATAGACGGACCGGAGCCCAGAACGATTCCCAGGACACGGCGTTCATGACGGCTCCCAAGCGGCGAAACCGTATTTCGCGAACACGTCCGCCGCTTCCTCCGAGCGAAGGTATAGGAGGAACTCTTCCGATTCGGCCGCATGCTTCGCCGCGTTCAACACCCCGGCCGGATACACGATAGGCTCATGCAGGAGCGGGTCGACGACGGCGGCGATGACCGCTTTCTTCGACGTCAATGCATCGGTTTTGTAAACGAATCCCGCATCCGCGTTCCCGGTTTCTACGTATTGCAGCACTTGGCGCACGTCCTTCGCCTGTACGATTTTCGGAGCTAGCTCCTCCCATAACCCCGCTGCCGACAGAGCCTCTTGCGCATAGCCGCCCGCCGGCACGCTGCCCGGAATGCCGATCGCGATGTTCCGGATTCCCTCTCCCGACAAATCCGCGAGGCTGCCGATCGCGGCGCCTCGGTCCGCGGGGACGACAAGGACAAGCTCGTTCGTCAGCAGCGGTTCGACCCGATCCGGTTCGATCAGCTTCCGCTCGATCAGCGCCTCCATCGGCTTCGCCGCCGCGGACAAAAACACGTCGACGGGCGCGCCTTGCTCGATTTGCCGCTGCAGCGCTCCGGAAGCGCCGAAGTTGTAGACGATATCGACGGAGGGCCGCTTCCGCTCGTAGGCCGCCTCGATGTCTTCCATCGCGTTCTTCAGACTCGCCGCCGCGGAAACGAGCAGTTCGACGGCTTCCCCGCCGTTATCGCCGCTCGACGAAACCGCCGGCGGCGGGGCGGATGCGCAGCCCGAAGCGATCAGCAGCGCCGCGAGGCCCGCGATCCAACGCCTCCGAAGCCTTGCCGTTCCTCTCAATCGACCCACTCCCGACATGGATTCCGTACATCCATAGAATTGGTTTCAATTATACTTCTCCCGCTTTCGCTCGATCAACCTTTGCCAGCCCCGCGCCAAAAACAAGGACGCCCGCCGTCATCCGAGATGACTGCGGACGTCCATATGAATCGCAAATCTAGTGAAATCTAATGAAAATTAGCTGCCGGCTGCAAGCGCGGCCACCTCGGCCGCCGACAGCGCGCCGTCATAAATGCGCAGTTCGTCTATTAAGCCTTTGTAGGGAGGATCCCACCAGTTGACGGCGAGACTGAAGGTGCCGTTAGCCGTCGTGAAGATGTTCGGGAATCCGGTGCCGGAAAACTTCTCTTCCCCGTTCACATACACCTTCAGCGCGCCGTCATCGACCGTGTACGCGAGGTGCGTCCATTCCCCCGCCTTGACGGTCATGCCGGTGACGCCGTCGTACCAGCGGCCGCTGCCGGACCAGACCATCGTCTGGCCGCCGACCGGGCCGTTCGGGACGAGGCTTACCCAGTTGTTGTTGTCCCGCGCGCCGAAGAACGTCGTCGTGTACATCGTCAGCTGCTCGGGCTTGAGCCACAGCGACACGGTATACGCGTTGCCCGCGATCAGGCCGTTCGGCAGCCGGACGCCCGACGCGCCGTCGAATGCGGCCGCCTTGCCCGCGATCCCTTCCGCGTAGCCGATCGCGCCCCCGGCCTTGTCGATCCGGTCGCCCGTCGGCGCGCCGCTCGCGAACGCCCCCGTCGAATCGGACAAATCGCCCTCGAACGCGTAGTGAGCGGAGAGCCCCGCCGGCTTGATCGGGAGCACGACGACGTCGAACGTCTTCGAAGCCGTCGCGTCTCCCTTCGCGATGTCCGCCGTCAGCACGGCGGTCGCCGGTTCGGACCCGGCCGGGGGCCGCGTGACGACGCCCGATTCCGTGACGACGCCGGCGTCGGACGTCGTCCAGCGAATCGTCGCGCCGCGCGAACCTTCCGTGGGCAGCGTCAGGTTCGCGATCACGTTCGCGGTATCGCCCAGCGTCAGATCGTCCGCGATATCCTGTACGACCTCCGCGTCCGTCCGGTCGTCCGTCCGGGCGCCCCAGATCGTTACCCCTTCGGCGGACATGGCGGCGAACGTCATCACGTGCCGTTCGGACACCGGATCCCACTGCCGAACGAAGACGCCTTTGTAGGTTTGACCATCGATATCGAGCTCTGCGTAGTTGTGTCCCGTTTTCTTCCACGTACCCTGCACGGCGCCCGAAATCGTGTTGTCCTTGTTCAGCCGGATGTACACCGACTTCTCGACCGCGCCCGAATATGCCTTTCCATGGTTGATAAACCTGTATTCCCCGATCGCATCCTGACGGTTCACCTTCTCCGCCGTCTCGCCGGCGTACCGGTAAGGCGCGGCGACCGGCCAGCCGTCCTCGTTCAAAAACAACGGATGCACCCGCACTTCATGGAACTCGCCGGTCTGCGGGAAGCGGGTATGAAACACGAGGAATCGCTGTCCCGTCTCCTCGTCGTAGTAGACGGAGTTGTGCCCCGGCGACATGTACCCGTAACCGATGCCGGTTCCGGGGTCGCCGACTTTCCGATCGAAGAGGAAGTTGCCCATCAGCTTGATGCCGTACGGCGTATGATCGACGTCGCCCGGCAGCACCGCGTCCTGACCGAGCGCGTCGAGATAAGGCCCTTCCGGAGATTTCGAACGGAACAACCGCATGTTGTAGCCGCCGTCCGCTCCAAGCCAGCCATAAGTAACATACAGATGATAAAAGTCCGTCTCTTTGTCGTATACAACGTACGGGCCCTCTCCGGACTTGTAGTAGCCGCCGGCGATTTTCGTACCGAAATAGCGGTCGATCATTCGGCCGTCGGCGGTCGTGCCGTCCGTCCCCGGATAGATCGGCCGGCCGGTCGCTTTGTCGATTTCCAGCAGGAACAAACCGCCCGACCAAGAGCCGTACGTCATCCACAGCCGTTCGTTTTTGTCGTAAAACAGGTTCGCGTCGATCGCGTTCGGGTACATGTAGTTGTTGTACGTGCCGTTCGCGTTGAACCAATCCGGGTCGTGCGCTTCCAGCTTGCCCGCCTCGATCAGCGCCGGAATATGCGTGTTCGTCCACTGCTTGTTGACGGAGCTGTTTCGATCGTACGCCTCGTCGCGCGTAAAGCCCGAATAAATGATCGTATCCACATATTTGTACGGCCCTTCGATCTGCTTCGCGGCCGCCACGCCGATCGCCGAGCGGATATACGTCGAGGATGCGCTGTAGTAGATCAGCCAAGCGCCCTTCGTGCCGTCTTCATTGACGAAATCTTTGTTGTAGAACACGTCCGGCGCCCAGACGGCGAAGCCGCCGAGGCTGTCGGCGTCATTCTCGCCCGCCCATGCGAATGAGCCGGCGAGGTTCGCGGACAGATCGCCGTAAAGCGCGTTGCCCGGCGTCCTATACCCGTTCGTGAACCGCGTCCAGTTCATGAGGTCGGTCGATTTCGCCGCTTCGATGTGCGAGCCGAAGATGTAGAACGTGTCGCCGTCCTTCACGATCGACGGATCGTGCACCGAGACGTTCGAGAATGCCGGCGGTTCGCCTGGATGCGGCTGGTCCGGCCGATTGCCGGCTGCCGCGCGGTCGGAGGTTTGGGCGGCCCCCGTTCCCATCGCGGCGATCGCGGCCAGGGCAAGGAGCAGGACGAATACGAATGCAGACGGTTTCAGCATCATCAGTGGAAACCTCCTTTTTAATGGTTCGTTCCTTCACGCAGGTCGATCTTACTCCATATCCCTAGGCTGTAATCGAACTACCGCCACCGACGCCGGCGGCAAGCAGGCCGACAACGTTCCGTCCGTCCAGCGAGCGTCGTCGAACGGACGCTGCGCCACGCGGTCCGGACGCTCGAACGTGTTGTGCGCGCGAATGTCGTCCGCCGCCAGCAGCCTGCCCGACGTCAAGTCGTACGCCGCGGACAATCCCCGCAACTCGATCTTCACGTCCGCGCTTCTCGACGGATCCAGATTAGCCATGCTGACGTGAATGGCGCCGTCCTTCCTCGAAGCGGAGACGGTCAATTGCGGCAGCCCCTTCCCGCCGTCTTCGCAGGCGCCGAACTCGCCGTGGATCGCCAGCGCCTCGGCGTCTTGGTGCACCTTGAACATCTCGAGCACATGGTATGTCGGCGTCAGCAGCATCCGTTCGCCCTCCGTCAAAATGACGGCCTGCAGCACGTTGACCATCTGCGCTAAGTTGGCCATGTGAACTCGGTTGCAGTGCTTGTGAAACACATGCAGATGGATCGCCGCGACGAGCGCGTCGCGCATCGTATTTTGCTGGTACAGGAAACCGGGATTCGTCCCCGGCTCCGGCAGGAACCAAGTGCCCCATTCGTCGACGATCAATCCGATGCGCCTCTTGGGGTCGTATTGGTCCATGATCGTGCTGTGGCGCGTAATCAATTCGTCCATGCGAAGCGCCTTCGCCATCGTCTCGTACCAGACGGATTCGTCGAACTCCAGCGCCGGCTGCTTCTGCTCCCAACTTCCCGGGATCGTGTAATAGTGCAGGCTGAGACCGTCCATGAGGGGCGCGGCTTTCCGCATCAGCACTTCCGTCCAGCGGTAGTCGTCGACGTTCGCGCCTCCCGCGATTTTATAGATGCGATTGTCCCCGTAATTGCGGACATACGTTTGGAAGCGCCGGTACAGGTCCGCGTAATATTCCGGATGCATATTGCCGCCGCAGCCCCAGTTTTCGTTGCCGACGCCGAAATATTTCAGCTTCCACGGTTGTTCGCGGCCGTTCTCCTTGCGCCAGTTCGACATCGGCGACTCGCCGTCGAACGTCATATATTCCACCCACTCCGACATCTCCTGCACCGTGCCGCTGCCGACGTTGCCGCAAATGTACGGCTCGGCGCCCAGCAGCTCGCATAGGCGGAAAAACTCGTGCGTGCCGAAGTGATTGTTTTCGATCACGCCGCCCCAGTGCGTATTAATCATCCGCTTGCGCGATTCGCGCGGTCCGACGCCGTCCTTCCAATGATATTCGTCCGCGAAACAGCCGCCCGGCCAGCGAAGCAGCGGCACTTGCAGCTTGCGCAGCGCTTCGAGCACGTCGTTCCGAATGCCGTCCGTATTCGCGATCGAAGAATCTTCTCCGACCCATAACCCTTCATAAATACAACGGCCGAGATGCTCCGCGAAATGCCCGTAAATATGCCGGCTGATCGTGCCGACTTCCCAATCCGCATGAACGACGATCTTCTTCGGTGTGGTCATGTTATGGTTCTTCTCCTTTTGCGCGGTGTAGTCGTTGTCCTATCCTTTAATGCCCGTTAAGGCGATGCCCTCGATAAAAAAGCGCTGCGCGAACGCGAACAAGACGAGCGTCGGCACAAGCGCGACGGTCGCGCCGGCCATAATGAGCGTCCATTCCGTCACGTAATACGACGTGAAGGAGGCGAGCTCGAGCTGCAGCGTATATTTTTCCGGCGAATTCAAATAGATGAGCGGTCCCAAATAATCGTTATAGCCGGCGTTGAAGGACAAGATGCCCTGCGTAATCAAGGCGGGCTTCGACAGCGGCACGATGATTTTGAGGAAAATGCCGAACGGATTCATCCCGTCGATCTTCGCCGCATCCTCAAGCTCGTCGGGCAGCTGCTTGATGAACTGCCTCAGGAAGAAGATGACCATCGGCGCGCCGAGCATGCCCGGAACGATCAACGGCTTCCAGCTGTCCGTCCATCCGAACGACTTGAACATGATGAAAGCCGGAATCATCATCACCGCGCCCGGAATGACCATCGTGCCGACCAGCGCCAGAAACAGCTTGTCGCGGCCCGGGAAGCGCAGCTTCGCGAACGCATAGGCCGACAAAGCGCAGACGAACAAACCGACGAGCAGCGTCGGAACGACGACGATCAGCGTATTGACGAAGCCGCGGATCATATGCGCATCTTCGAAAATAATCCGATAATTTTCCCACGCGATCGACGACGGAATCCATTGAGGCGGGTAGGAGAATACCTCGCCGTCCGGCTTCAGGGACGTCGACAGCATCCACAAGAACGGAACCGCCATAACGACGCCGCCTGCGATCAGCAGCAAATAAACGACCGCTCGAACCAGAATCTCCCCCGGGCCGAGCCTTCGCCCGATTGTCGTGTGCGAGTTCATTCGGTATCAATCCCCTTGCTCAGTTGTAATGGACCCAGCGCTTGGACAGTGCGAAGTTTAATACAATGACAAGCATAATAATGAAGCCTATAAACCAAGCGATCGCGGAAGCGTAGCCCATTTCGCTGTATTCGAAGGCGACGCTGTACAAGTAATACACGATCGTCGTCGTGGAGTAGTTCGGACCGCCGCCGGTTAACAGCTGAAACCGCGGGAAGTCCTGAAGCGCGCCGATCAGCGAGGTCACGAGAATGAAGAACGTGACCGGGGAGATGCCCGGCACCGTAATATGAACGAACCTCTGCCATCCGTTCGCTCCGTCGACCTTCGCGGCCTCGTACAGCGAAGTCGGCACGTTGCCGAGAGCGGCTAGGTACAGAATGATGCTGACGCCGAGCCCTCCCCAGATGCCTTGAATAATCATCGCCGGCATCGCCCACGTCTCGTCGGCCAGCCAGGCCGGCGGATCGAAGCCGAGGAGACTCAAATAATAGTTGAGCAATCCGTAGTCGGAGTTGAAAATCCACTGCCACACCGCGGCGAGCGCGACGATCGAGCAGATCGTCGGGAGGAAGAACAGCATGCGGAAGAAATTTCTCCCGCGCACCTTCCGATCGAGCAGCAGCGCGAAGAACAAGGATACGATCATGCCGAGCGGAACGCCTAAGGCGGCATACAACGTGTTCCAAAGCGTCTTCCATACGAGCGGATCGTTCGTCAGCGCGCGTTCATAGTTCGCGAGCCCCGTAAATTCGGGAGGCTGGCCGAAATTGAATATGGTCAAACTCATGTATAACGAATTTAACAGCGGGTACAGCAAAAATACGAATACGCCGATGAACGGCGGCGCGATGAACAGAAATCCCCACCACATCTCGCGGCGATACAGCGACCGGCGTTTCGCCGCTGCGATTCGTACGATATCCGTCTTCGCTTCCATTCGGGTAAGCCCCCTTCCGCGTCTGCGTCCGCGCAGCGGGGGCGGCACCGCGAACGCATGCGTCCGCGATGCCGCTTCCCGCTCGGGCGATTGGTTATTGGAACAGTTCCGGGTTGCCTTCCTTCAAATCTTTCTCGATTTGCGGCTTCAGCTTCGCGAAAAACTCGGCCGCCGGCTCTTGGCCTTCCCAGAACTTGCCCAGGTTTTGGTTGAGCGTGTCGAACCATTTGCCGTTCGGCAAATACGTCCACGGTCCGGGCAGCTGAGCTTCGCCCGCCTTGACGAACACCTCCGGATGCTCCGGCTTTTGGCCGGGCTGCGTATACACTTCGTCGTCCGCCATCGATTTGAAGTTCGGAATTTGGAACCCGAGCTCCGTCATCTTCGTCTGCCCTTCGATACCGGCGAAAAACTCCACCAGCTTGAACGCCTCTTCCGGATGCTTCGTCTTCGCGTTCACGCCGAGCCCTACCGAACCGGACCAGCCGTTCGTCCATGTGCCGTTATTCGAAGGGATCGGCGCGACGTCCCAATCGAATTTCAGCTTGCGGTACGTCGGCACCATCCAGCGGCCGCCCGTAATCGTTGCGAGCTTGCCGGCTTCGAACATTTGGCCGTCATTCATCGACTGCAGCGCGCGGGAATCCGGCACGACCTTGTGCACATTCGTCAGATCGTAAATGAACTGCATCGCTTCCGCGCCGGCGGGCTCGTTCAGCGTGAACGCCGTTCGGTCGTCGCTGAGAATCGAACCGCCGTTCGACCAGACAAAGCCTTCCCACCAGACCGGGCCCGCGCCATAAATGTCCGTCTTTCCGTCCCCGTTCTCGTCGACCGTCAATTTCTTCCACATTTCCAGCGCTTCATCCCACGTCATCGGCGTTTCCGGACTCGGGTAAGGCACGCCCAGCTTATCGAACAGATCCTTGTTGTAGTACATCACCGTCGGACCGATGTCCTTCGGAAGCGCATAGTAAGCGCCGGCGCCCGTCTTCTTGCCGTCGTAGCGATAGCGATTCAGGCCGCCTTCCCACATGTCGTTCAGATCTAGCTTCGTGCTGGCTTCGACCATCGATGTAATATCAAGGAACGCCCCTTGCTTCACCCAGCGCGGGAAATCGCCGTCGCTCGTAAAGATGACGTCCGGCGCGGAGTTGCCCGCGATCATCGTGTTCATCTTCGTCGTATAGTCGTTCGGAATGTGCAGGAATTTCACCTTAATGTTCGGGTTCGCCTTCTGGAATTGATCGAGCACCGCTTCGAATACTTTCCGTTCGTCCGGCGCCCCCCAAGAGGAAATCGAAATTTCAACCTTCTTCCCCCCGCCGTTCGCCTCCGCAGCGTTCCCCCCGCCGCCTTCGCTCGGGCTTCCGGCGCCGCCGTTGCCGCTGCAAGCCGAAACGATCAACCCGAAAGTCAAAACAACCATGAGCAAAGAACTTTTCTTCATATCACGGATGACCTCCTTAAGAATGATGGGATACGACACAAACAACCATTAAGCGCTTACAAGTATGATGTAAGATAACTGCCCCCTACCCTCCCGACATATAATTCACATAAATATTAAGTATTTCACAGATGATTGATGCGTAATTTGGATAATAAAGGGCTTTCATGCCTGTGTCAATACTTTTTTATAAAGAAGTTCACGTTTTTATTAAATACTTACGACGAATAAACACAAATTATCTAAAAATGTTATTCTCTTGTCATTTCTAAAAGAAATCATGTATATTTAATAAAAAAACGAACTATTGGAAGAAGTGGTCGCATGGAGACAATCGTATCGGAGAATAATCTCCCCCTGTTCGAAGCGCTAGCGAGCAACGTCAGAATCAAGATCATCGAGCTGCTCGGTCAAGAGCCGATGATTATGAAAGATTTAGCAGCCGCTCTCGGGCTTAGCAACTCTATCATTACGATGCATATCAAAAAGCTTGAACGCGCCGACTTGGTGCGCACCGAGATGATCCCCGGCAAAGGCGCTTCGCAGAAGCTGTGCACGCTCGTCGCCGATCGGATCGAGCTCGTCTTCCCGAGCAAAGGACTCATCCCTCGCAACTTTCATATTTCCAACATCTCGATCGGCCATTTCACCGACTTCGACGTCAAACCGACCTGCGGACTGGCCTCTAAGTATAAAATTATCGGCGGCGGCTTCGACGATCCTCGCTACTTCTTGGACTCCGAGCGCGTCGACGCGAAAATCTTGTGGTTCTCCAGAGGCTATATTACTTACAAAGTGCCCAACTACTTGCTGCCGGAGGAAGAGCCGGAGGAACTCGAAATCACGATGGAGCTCGCTTCGGAAGCGCCGCTCTCCAACGAGCATTGGCCGTCCGACATTTCGTTCTCGTTCAACGGCCATGCCATCGGCAAATGGACGAGTCCCGGCGACTTCGGCGGCACCCGCGGCAAATATACGCCGGAGTGGTGGGATATCAATATGAACCAGTACGGGATCCTCGTCCATATTCGGATCAACAAGGACGGCACCTTCATCGAAGGTACGAAGGTATCCGACAAGACGATCCACGACGTCGACATTCGCCGGCTGCAATGGGATCTGAAGCTCGAAATCAAGGAAGACGCGAAAAATATCGGCGGGCTGACCATTTACGGGGCGGGCTTCGGCAACTATTATCAAGACATCGTGTGCAAGCTGACGTATACGAACCGCAGCCCCTCGTAAGCGCGGAATCAAAAAACAGCGGCAGTCGCAGGGCGCAAAGCCCTAGACTGTCGCTGTTTGATTTAGAGAATTTAGGAGACTGCCATCGGTTCTTGGGTTTCATCGGACGACCGGAAGAGTCTTTTGACGTCTTCGCGTACCGCTTTATCGACGAGGATGTACAAAATATCGCCTTCCTGAATGCGTGTATTGCCTTTGGGCGTTACGATTTTCCCGTCCCGAATGATCGCCGAAACGAGCGTGTCTTCGGGAAGCTGCACGTCGCGGATTTCGGAGCCCGATATGGCCGAACGACTCTCCACTTCGATTTCGATCATTTCCTTGTTCGTTTTTCCGATGGAGACGAGTTCCAAACTGTGCGGAAGCGTCGCCTTTTTGCCCCCCGACAATCCTAACTTATTAGCCAGCGGAGAAATGGTGGAGCCTTGAATGAGGGCCGACGTCAGCACGACGAAAAAGACGACGTTGAAGAGCAATTGGCTGTTTTCCAAACCTGCCATCATGGGGTATGTCGCCAATACGATCGGCACGGCACCGCGCAGCCCCGCCCATGAGATGAAGGTCATCTCCTTGACGTTATATTTCATGAACGCGATGCTGAGGAACACGCCGATCGGACGCGCCACGAACATGAGCAGCGCGGACAAAGCCAGCCCTTGCCAAACGACGTGAACCAACTGATCGGGGAACACCAGCAGTCCGAGAAGGATGAACATCGAAATTTGCATCATCCATGCGAAGCCTTCGTTGAACCGGAAAATGGAATGACGATACGTCAAATCCGAATTGCCGACCAGCACGGCCATCACGTACACCGCCAGCAGTCCGCTTCCCCCGAGCATGGCCGTGACGCTGTAGGTCGAAATAGCGAGCGCCATCGACAGCACAGGGTATAATCCCGAAGAATCCAAATTGATTTTGTTGATCGTCCACACCGACAGCTTGCCGAACAGGAAGCCGAGACCTAGACCGAGGCCCATCTGCCAAACGAGGCCTGCAGCCAGCGAAAGCACGCTCGTTTCCGGCCGAACGATCAGCTCGATCAACGCGACCGTCAAAAAAATCGCCATAGGATCATTGGTTCCCGATTCCGCCTCCAGCGTGGAGGTGAGCCGCGGCCGAATGTTTTTATTGCCCAATACGGCGAATACGGCGGCCGCATCGGTGGAACCGACGATCGCTCCGAACAACAGCCCCTCCAGCCAGCTTACGCCGAGGATATATTTCGCCAGCACGCCGATTATGGCGGTGGTCGCGAACACCCCGGCGGTCGCCAGCGTCACCGACGGCACAGCCACCCGTCTAATGTTCGCCCATTTCGTCTGCAAGCCGCCCTCGAATAAAATAACGATGAGTGCAAGAGTGCCGAACAACTGCGTTAAGTAGGCATTATCGTAATAAATGAATCTGCTTAACACCATCCCGACCAAGATAAAGAAAACCAAGGAGGGGACGCCCAACCGCGAAGAAAATTTGGTTGTAATGACGCCGATCACCAACAGCAAGGAGAAAATCAGGATGGCGCTGTCAACTGTAAAAGCCTCCAATGGCATTTCACCCCCAACGTAATTCTGCAGTGCTCCGCATCAGCAACGTCTCGTTAAAAAAAAGGAAAGGGGATGTCGTCCCCCTTCCTTAGTCGAAATCGTATCGTTGCTCTTTCCACGGGTCGCCGTACATGTGATATCCGTTGCGCTCCCAAAAGCCCGGCTTATCCTTCGCCATCAGCTCGATGCCCCGAAGCCATTTCGCGCTTTTCCAGAAGTACAGGTGCGGCACGACCATGCGGACCGGAGCGCCGTGCTCGGGCGTGAGCGGCTCGCCGTTATGCTTCAGGCCGAAGAACGTCGTCTCGCGCATGAAATCCTCGAGCGGCAGGTTCGTCGTCCACCCGTGTTCGGCGTGCAGCATGACGTACTTCGCTTCCGGCTTCAGCTTGACCCGGTTCACCACTTCCGCGACCGGCACGCCTTCCCACACGTTATCGAGCTTGGACCACGTCGTGACGCAGTGAATGTCGTTGCCGAATTCGCGTCTCGGCAGCGCCATGAACTCGTCGTACGACAGCTCGAGCTCCTCTTCGACCAAGCCGAACACGCGAAGGTTCCATTCTTTGCTTACGTCCTTGTATCGCGCCACATCGCCGTAATGGAGCACCGGAAAGCCGGTCGTCAGCGTCTGCCCCGGCGGAATGCGGCCGCTCGTTGTCGCGTTCGATCGTGTAAATATCATCCGCGCTCTACCTCCATCTGCTGGATGACCCCATTATAACAAACCGTTCTCGGGGTTCCAAACGCCGATCAGACCAGCGCCGCCGCCGTCTGCTGGATCGTTCGCTGCATCGGCAGATGGTACGGACATTTCTCTTCGCACAGCGGCTTTTCCTTGCACGGCTCGTAATCGGCGCACGAGACGATTTTGCTTTTATGCTTCTCGTAGAACGCCTGACCGCGCGGCAGCAGCCCGAGCTCCCTGCGAATGACGCTCGAGATCATCATGTCCGGAATCGGAATTTCGATCGGGCAGGAGCAATAGTTGCAGCGACGGCAGTTGTGCTCCGACAGCTTCGCGGCGAGCGACTCCAGCTCGCTCCGCTCCTCCGCTTCGACCTCGGTTTCGAGCGCCTTCAGGTTTTGCTTCACCTCTTCGACGCTGACCATGCCGGAAATCATCGTATGTACGTCTTGGCTGTACGTGTAGCGCAGCGCTTTCTCGACCGGCTGCACGAAGCCGCCCGACAGCGGTTTCATGGCGACCTTGCCCATGCCTAGCCGATTCGCCGCAGGGATCAACTCGTTCAGCGCGAACGTCTGCACCAAGCTCAGATGGAACAGCACTTGGTCGAATTGGCCGGGCTCGATCCAGCACGCCAGCAAATCCGGGCGGTGCCCAGTGATGCCGATGAAGCGCACTTTGCCTTCGCGCTTCGCCTCGAGGGCGGCCTGGTAGGCGCCGTCTTCGGCCATCGCTAGTTTGAATTCCTGCGGTTTGTTGACGTAATGAATCTGGAGCAGGTCGACGTAATCCGTCTTCATGCGTTTCAGGCTTCGTTCGATCTCTTCCTTCGCCTTCGCGTATTCGCGCTGGTTCGTCTTCGTCGCGAGGAAATATTCGCCGCGGCGGTGGCTGATCGATTCGCCGATAATTTCTTCGCTGTTGCGGTACCCCGCAGCGGTGTCGATATAATTGATGCCGTGATCCAAGGCGTAGTTCAGCGCCTCTTTCGCTTGTTCCAGCGATACGTTCGGCAAGTTCATCGCGCCGAAACCGAGGGCGGAGACGGTGTGTCCCGTGCGGCCAAATACGTTGTAGCGCATGTCGACTTACTCCTCCTGCAGCGTATGATGGGTAAATTGAATGACGAACGTCGAACCTTTGCCGGGGAGGCTTTCCACCATCAGCGTGCCGCCATGGTTTTCGACGATGCGGCGGCAAGCGGTGAGACCGAGCCCCAATGCGCCGTCCTTCGTCGTGAAGAAGGGCACGAACAGCCGGGACAGCGTTTTCGGATCCATGCCGATGCCGTTGTCCCTGACGCGAATTTGGACGCCGTCTTCGGCGCGAACCGCCTCGATTTCGACCGAGCCGCCCGCGCCCCCGCGCAGCACCGCGTCGATGCCGTTGCGGATCAAATTGATCAGCGCTTGGCGGATCTGAAGGACGTCGACGTAGAGCGACAACGGCGCGGACGAGTTCCGGAACCGAACGTCGCAGCCGGCGGCGGCCGCCTCCTCCTCCAGCTCGGACATCGCCTGCTTGATGAGCTGCCCGGCCTCGACGGGCTTGCGCTGCGGCGCCGGCGGACGGGAACAATTCATGAATTGATTTAAAATGTCGTTGGCGCGGTTGATTTCGGACAAGACGATGTCGGCGTATTGCTCTTTGCCGATGTCCGAAAGCGACGGCCGCAGCAGCTGAACGAACCCCCGCACGGTCGTCAGCGGGTTGCGAATTTCGTGCGCGAAGCCGGCGGCGATATCTCCGATCAAGTCGACCTTGGCGGACAGCTCCGCGATGACGCGCAAGAAATCGAACTCCCGCCGGACGTCCGGCGCCGCGGTCCGCCCGCCGTTCGCGCGGCCGCGTCCGCCCTTCGCGCGGGTTTGCCGCTCAATGCAGACGACGTTCGCTCGGTCCGGCTCCGCCCCGCTCCATTCCGCGAATACTTGAAACGCCGCGATGGCGCCCCGCTTCGTGATCATGTGCAGCTCGACGGAGAACGGTTTCTCCTTCGGCAGCAGCAGGGCGCTCGCGTCGTTCAGGCTTTCCTCGGCGATCAGCTCGAGAAAGCTGTCCGTTTCCGCGAACATGTCCAACGCGCTGGCCGAGCACGACAATATTCGAAAAGTTCGGTCGATCGTATAAAACGGTACCGGCGAACGCTCGAACACTTGCATCGTTCTTTCTGCCCCCTTCGGGTGTGGCGGTAATACGAGCCCATACTACCTAACTGCCTTGCCGGATCACCGACGGCAAGACGTCGCGAAGAACATGCGCAGGAATGTCGGCATTCTACCGAATGCGGTTCCAAGAACGAAAACCGCGGCGGCGCGGGCGCGGCCCGCGATCGGACGAATCTATCGAACGACCTTTCTAATCTGTATTTTACCACAGCCGAATGCCTCGTGCGACGTTGCTCTCTTCGTTTACGACTTGTCTTTTTCGTTCCCGTTCCCTTGTTCCTTCTCCCGGCCCTCGGCTCCGTCCGAGGCGCCTCCCGAGCCGCGCGACTCGATGCTCGATCCCGATCCCGCGTTCGGCGCGGACTCGTTCTTTCCGTTTTCGCCCGAACCGGCGTCCTTCGCCTTCTCCGCTTTCCGCTCTTCCGCTTTCCCGTTCGCGGGGGCGCCGCCGGTCGACGCGTCCGAAGACGCCGAAGCGGACCCGGCTTCAGAGCCCGATCCGCTGGTCTTTTTCTCTTGCTCGCCGCTTTCCTTCGGCGTCTCCTTCTTCTCGTTCCCCGGCGGCTCGCCCGAACCGGAAGACGACTTGTCCTTGGCGGATCCGCCCGAAGACGACTCGGCGCCTTGGCCGCCTTGGCCGGACTCCGCTTTCTTGTCCCGGCCCTGGCCGCCCTGATCCTTGGCGTCGTTCTCTTTCTTGTCCTCGTTCTTGCCCCCGGCGGAACCGGAACCGCCGGAACCGTGCCCGGAGCCCTTCACGAGGTCGTCGCCGCTCTCCCCGCCGTCCGCTTCATCGTCGTCGCCAGACACGACATCGACGTCAACCTCAAGGTCGACATCGATGTCGTCGCCGGACTTATCGTCCGACGCTTCGGATGAGCTCGGTTTCTGCGGCGGTTTGCTTTGGTTTTTCCCGTGATTCGCTCCCCCGCTTTGGCCGTTGTTCCCGTTGCCTTTATTATCTTTGGCGGAGCCGTTTCCGTTTCCGTTTCCGTTTCCGTTCCCATTGCCGGCGCCGTTGGCGTTGCCGTTGTTCCCGGCGTTGCCGTTCCCTTCGCCTCCGCCGGCTTCGGTTTCGCCTTCGGGCGCTTTCCCGGCGTCCTCGTTCTTTTTGGATGCGTCGCGGTTTTCTTTGATCGCCTCTTTCGCCTGCTTGAGCAGCTCTTTCATCGTCTCCTTCGTGAACGTCGGATCCGATTCCAGCAGCCCCTGCTCCTGATATCGCTTCGCGATGTCGCGGATCGATTCGCCCTTCAGCTCTTCGGCGGATACGTCGACGCCCTTCGCCAGCGCCTTCAAGAGGAACGTCATTTTTCCGACGGACAGACCCTCCGACTGCGCTTCCTCCAGCACTTCCTTTGGCGCCGACCAGACGGTCACCCGGTACCGGTCCGCCGCCTCCGCATGATGCTCCTGCAGCACGCGAGTCACCTCGGACTGCACCTTCGTTTGGAGGCCGGCTTCGTCGACGTTCGCCGTTTCGTCGACGACGACGCTCGTGATGACGATGTCGGCTTCGTCCAGCTGCGCGAGCAGCTTCGTTTCGGCCGCTTCCATCACCTCCGCGACCGCCGTATCCAGCGGCTCGCCGATGAGCGTCAGCCCGTCGAGCAGCGCCTCCGCGTCCTCGTTGCGGGCCTCCGCTTCCACGACCGTCTGCTCCGCGTCGATGCCGAGCTCTACGCTCGGGTTGATGTCGATGGACACGTACGCGACGGGCTGCGCAGCGACCGGCGGTCCGCCTCCCGGCGCCATCGAGAACAGGAACGCGACGAGCAGCATGGCTGCGGCGGCCGTCGACGTCCATGCGTACAGCGCCCGCCTCGGCAGCCCTCTGCGGGCGGCGGGAAGCTCGATCTCCTCGCCGACGGCGAGCGGCCGTCCGCCCCGTTTGACGCGCACGAATGCGCCCGAATCCGTCAGCACGATCGCGTCCCGATCGCCGATTTCCATGACGACGCCTTTCCTCATGCTTCCCACCCCCTTGCCTCGCCGCTGCGTCCCGCAACGCCCGCCGAAGCGCTTGCCGGCGTCCGAGGCGTTACATAAGACTGCAGATGCGGATAATGTCCAAGATGAATCAACGCGACGGCGATAATGTATTTGCGCCCGCGTTCCAATGTTTTGCGAGAAACTTCGACACGTTCCGACAACTCTTTGAGAGGCAACGTCTTCTTGCTCGTGAGCGGCTCGAACAAGCTGCGGTCTCGGCTGATCGCGACGCCGATCGAAATGAGCGACCGCCGCGTATCTTCATGCTTGGGACTGCCTTCGACGAGATCCGCGAACGAAATGCCGTAGTCCGCGAGCTCCCGGTTGAGCGTCTCGATTTCGAGCTTGCGCTCTTCGTTGTCCCGGTCGAGCTGGAATCGGTCGACCGACGCGTCGACGTCGATCCGATCGAACGTCTCGCCCTCCTCGTCCTCGGTCAAGAAAGCGCTCTGCGGAATGTGAGACGCATGACGCTGCTCCTTGCGGACGAAATCGGTCAGCCTTCTGCGGATCACCGTCTCCGCGAAGCTGAGGAACGACCGCCCCGCCTTCGCGTCGAACGCGTCGATCGCTTCGTTGAAAGCGGACAGGGCGATGCTGTATTCGTCGTCGGATTCGGGGTCGACGTACCGTTTGCAGAAGCGGGCCGCTGTTTTGGCCACGTACGGCTGATAGCGGCTCAATACGTCCTCGCGCAGCGCGTCGTCGCCGGCTTGGATCGCGGCCACCTCGACCTCGATCGCTTCCCCGGACGCCTCGGCGGCCGGTTTGCGCCGTTTGGTCAGCCACTTCTGGATCAGCAGCAGGATCACCCGTTTCACCTCGGTTACTCATAATGTATTCGCGCGCGGCGCGCGGTTTGTGGGGGTCGCCCCCCTTGCGAACTTCCCCCAAGCAAAAAAGCGCCCCATATTCCTATGAGACGCTTTATCTCCCCGAATGGTTTCGGAGTCTCGTTTACCGATACCCGCCCGGCGTCTTTTTGCGGCGCAGTTTGTCTCTGCGGCCGCTCATGACGCGGAGCCGGTTTTTCAACTGATGTTCCCATTCGACGTCGTCGAGCGCCTTCGCCACCCGAAGCAAATCGAGCGCCATATCGATTTGATGCGTTACGAGCGCCAGCGGCTCTTCGTCTTCCTGGTTCACGCAATTTTCGAACAACGCGTCCGTCGCCGGCGCGTCGGAATAATCCTCGAAATCGACTTCGGTCGCGCCGTCGCCCTGCGCGTACTCGGCCAATATTTCAAACTCGTCCTCGACGAGGTGGTGCACTTCGATCCGGTGACATACCGGACAAAATAATATCGGAACATTGTGAATCTGCGTCCGAAGATGGCGAATGCTTCCCTTCGTGCCGATCATGCTCGCGCCGCAGCAAAAGCTCATCGTGATCCCTCCCGGTACGTACTTACGGATTACTTTTTCTTATTCGAGTTTCGCCGGCTCAATTCCTTTTTCTGCAGGACAAGCACTTTTTGACAAGCTGCAGCGTCCGCGCGAAGGCGGCTTTTCCGGTCTAATTCATTGTATTACCGCATATTTTAAAAGGCTACTATATACCGTGCGAAAGGGGTTTGGTACGCAATGGCTCACGTTGTCCCTTTGGACCACAAGCAGATCGCCTACGTCTCTTACGATCCGGAGGAACGCTCCCTTATCGTCACATACCACCGCGGCACTTCCGTCCGGCATCTCTCGATCGATATGGAACAATTCCAAACCGTGCTCAATTCGTGCAACAAAATCGACGCGCTTACGAAAGTTTTGTCCAGGCAGAAGAGTTCATGATGCGAACCGCGCCGTTTCGGGGTATACTGAAATGTAAAATATGGTATTCATAGAGAAACGACGACGATAGGAAGTGGTAGCGTGCCAAGGCATCTCGTAACCGGCAACGGCAAAATGCTCATCAATCTGGATCGGAACGGTTATATTCGTGACTTGTATTACCCTTATGTCGGACAATTAAACCATGTGAGCGGCTACCACTGCCGGGTCGGCGTTTGGGTCGCCGGCGAATTCGCCTGGCTCGCGGACGACGCGTGGCAGCGTACGCTCGATTACGAGGACGACTCGCTCGTGACGCGGCTCACCGCCTCGCACCCGAGGCTCGGGGTGACGCTGACGATCAACGACGGTGTGCACCAGCGAGAGGATATTTTCATCCGCCGCTTTACTGTCCGCAACGACGCCGATCATGAACGCGAAGTGCGGTTGTTCTTCCACCAAGACCTCGTCATCAACGAAACCGAAGTCGGCGACACCGCAGCCTACTACCCCGCGAACAACACGGTTTTCCATTACAAAAGGGATCACTACTTCATGTTCAACGGCTCCACCGGACAAGAAGGCATTTATCAATATACTACAGGCGTCAAGCGATTTCATCAAGCGGAAGGCACATGGAAAGACGCGGAAGACGGTCATCTCATGGGCAATCCGATCGCGCAGGGCTCCGTAGACAGCACGATTTCGTTCCGGCTGTTCGTGCAGCCGAACGACTCGCACACGATGTATTACTGGATGACCGCCGGACATACGCTCGACGAAGTGCGGAAGCTGAATACTTACGTTCGCGAAAGCGGCCCGGGCAACCTGCTCGACCGCACCAAAATTTACTGGCAGCGCTGGGTCAACAAGCAGTCGCGCGGCTTCGCCGATTTACGCGGCGACGTCGTGTCCATGTATAAGCAGAGCCTGCTGACCGTGCGGACGCAAATCGACGAGCGCGGCGCCATTATCGCGGCCAACGACACCGACATCTTGAACTACAACCGCGACCATTACAGCTATATGTGGCCGCGGGACGGTGCTCTCGTCGCCTACGCGATGTCGATGGCGGGCTATCAGGGCATGGTCGTGCCGTTCTTCCATTTTTGCGCGAAGGCGATTACGGAGGAAGGCTACCTCCACCATAAATACAACCCGGACGGCACCGTCGGCTCGTCGTGGCACCCGTACGTGCACAACGGCCAGCAGCAGCTGCCGATCCAGGAGGACGAAACGGCGCTCGTCCTGTTCGCCCTGTGGGCGGACTACGCCAAGCACGGCGTCATCGAGCTGCCGCAGTCGCTGTACCCGAGCCTCATCCGGAAGGCCGCCCGCTTCCTCTACTCGTACGTCGATCCGGAGCTGCAGCTTCCGAAGCCGAGCTACGACCTGTGGGAGGAACGGTACGGCATCTACACGTTCACGGCGTCGGCCGTGTACGGCGGTATGGTGGCGGCGGCGAACTTCGCGAGATTGTTCGGCGACGACGCGCGCTGCAGCCGGTACGAGCAGGCCGCTGAGCGGATTAAGAACGGCATCCTGACTCATCTGTGGGACGAGGAAGCCGGCCGCTTCGCACGCGGACTGCAGCTGAAGGACGGGCGCTGGGAGCGCGACATGACGCTGGAGAGCAGCATCTTCGGCATTTTCGAGTTCGGGGTGCTTCCGGCGACGGACGAGCGGGTCGTCCGAACGATGAAGCAAATCAAGGAAGGGCTGTCGATCAAAACGGAGGTCGGCGGCATCGCGAGATACCATCAAGACCATTACTTCCAGCGGTCGACCGACCTGGACGTCGTGCCGGGCAACCCGTGGATCATCTGCACCCTGTGGATGGCGGAGTTCGAGATCGAGACGGCGTCGTCGCTCGCCGATCTGGAGTCGCCGCGCCGGACGCTGGAGTGGGTCGTCGATCACGCGATGGAAAGCGGCGTCTTGTCCGAGCAGCTCGATCCGTTCGACGGCAGCCCGCTGTCGGTCGCCCCGCTCACGTGGTCGCACGCGACGTTCGTGCTGGCGGTGATCAAGTACTTGGATAAATACGAGCAGTTGAAACGCGCGTAAGCGCAAATACGCCTCGCCCAAGAACCTGTCGGAGGTTCGTCGGGCGAGGCTTTTTGTTGTGCTGCGCTCGGGTCTCGGGTATGCTTCGTGCTCGGCGGAGGGTGTGGCGGCGTTCAGTCGGGGGGCTGGTGATTACACCGATTCCCCCTAATCGTGGGTTTGTAAGGACCCGCCCGCTTACGACATCTCGCGTTGAATATCCGCGATGCGCTCCGCGTCGCCGCTGATGAGCAGCCGGTCGCCGAGCTTCACCTCGGTGTTGCCGTGCGGCACGACGAACGAATCGCCGCGGAAGATGCGCATGACGAGCGCGTCGCCGAGGAACGGCAGCTGGCGAAGCAGCATGCCGTCGTACGCCGGGTTGCGAAGCTCCGCCTCCTGGATCGAATCGTCGTGCTGCGTAATAAGCTGCACCGCGCTCGGATGCTCGATGACGGCCTTAAGCAGCGTCCTGGCCGCGTACAGCGAGGAGATCAGCTGCACGTCAGGCATTTCGACCGCTTCAAGGCTGCCGGGCGTTTCGACGCGGGCGACGACCCGCTCTACGCCCCGCTCTTTCGCCTCCCGGGCGAGCGCGAGGTTGACGTCGTCGTCCGCCGTGGCGAGCACGACGACGTCCTTGCCGAACAGCCCCGCCTCCGCAAGCGCGGCGGCGTCGAGCCGCTCCACCTCCCGCAGCGGGAAGCGCGTCGCCTTGGCATCCTTGCCCGCCTCCTCGGCGGCCGCCGTGAACAGCTCCACGTCGTACTGCTCCCGCTCCAAATCGAGCGAGACAGGCAGCGTAATGTGATTGGCCCCGACGATGCCGATCGCGGTCCGCTTCGCCTCCTGCCTCGGGAAAAACTTGCCGAAGACGATCGGCGAAATGAAGCAGCTCAGCACGGCGACGAGAATGAGCGCCCCCCGCATCCCTTCGTCGATGATGTGAAATTTGACCGCGACTTCCGCGGCCGCCACGACGAGGCTCAGATTCGCCGACAGCAGCACGCCGGCGCCGAACGCTTCGCGCCCGCCGAACCATTTTTTCAGGAGCAAGGACGGCACCATTTTCGCGGCGTAGAAGCTGAACAACAGCGCGGGCAGCAGCGCGAGCGCGGTCGCGTCGCCGAGCAGCGCGCCCAGATCGAGATTCGCGCCGACCATCACGAAGAAGATCGGGATGAGGAAGCCGTAGCCGAACGTCTCGAGCTTATGCACGAATTCCTTCTTCGGCATCATAAGCGACACGACCGCCCCGGCGAGGAACGCCCCGAGGATGAGCTCGACGCCGAGCGTCTCGGACAGCGCCACGAACAACAGGATGAGCGCGAACACCGCCCTCGTGCCGATCTGAATCGTGCCCGCCTTCAGCAGGTCGGTCCCTTTGCGCTCGAGCAGCCGGCGAATAATCCGGTAGGCGGCGTACACCAGCGCGAAAAACAGCGCCAGCTCCAGCAGATCCTGCATGTTTTGGGAGCGCAGGCTGATGTAGAACGCGAGCAGCAGCATCGCCGCCAAATCGAGCACGACGGTGACGAGCAGGATCGCTTGTCCGACGACCGTTTCCATCAGCCGCTTCTCTTTCAGCACCGGAACGACGATCCCGAGCGAGACGGCGGAAATGACGATCGTGAAAAAGATCGGCTCGGCGACGAGTCCCGCAGCCTGCAAGCCGAACGCCAGCAGACCCGCCGCGGCGAGCACCGCTCCCGACAGGGCGAGCCCGATGCGCAGCACGTTCGCGCCGCCGCGCTTCCGCTTGCCCGCGCCGATCACGGAGAAGTCGAGCTCCAAGCCGCTTAGAAACATAAGATAAATTAAGCCGAGAGCCGACAACAGCTCCAAGTACGGATCTTCCGCGATCCAGTTCAAGCCGCTTTTCCCGACGACGACGCCCGCAAGAATTTCCGCGACGATGACCGGAAGCACGCGAAGCCGCAGCCGATGCAGCGCCACCGGCACCAGGAAGGCGATGCCGACGACGATCATTAACGATGTAAGCGATGCGCCGTGTTCCAACGTATGTTTTCCTCCGTTTCTCTCCCAACAACGCAAAGGACGGGGGACTCATCCGGCCCTCCCGTCCCCCAGCGTTAGTCTCCGTAGGTTTCTATGTATTTCTCCGCCGTCCAGAGTTTCTCCAGTTCGCCGTCGTTCTCGATTTCCACGACGATCATCCATCCGTCCTCGTACGGCGACGCGTTGATGCGCTCGGGCGCGTCCGTCAGCGCCTCGTTCACCTTCACCACTTTGCCGGTCACCGGCGCGTACAGCTCCGACACCGTCTTCACGGATTCCACGCTGCCGAACGGCTGGCCGAGCGACACGGTCGCGCCGACCTTCGGCAGCTCGACGAACACGATGTCGCCCAGCTCCCCTTGCGCGAATTCCGTAATGCCGACGGTCGCCAGCTTGCCTTCGACGCTGACCCATTCATGCTCTTCGGTATACTTCAAATGCGCGGGTACGTTCATCATGATTCCCTCCTATAACGGCTTCGTTCCGACCAATTTGCGAATGCGCTGCTCCAGCAGCCCGAGCCCTTGCCCGCCGGTGTGGGCGTGCCTCAGCAAGCCGGCCTCGTCGAACAAGTAATACGCGGGCGTGCATGCGTTCCCGAACGCTCTCGCCAAGGCGCGCTCCGCGTCGATCGCGACCGGATGCGCGATGCCCCAAGCGTCCGCCGCCGCTTTCGCTGCAGCGGCGAAGCCGCCGGGCGCTTCGCCGTCCCGCGGCGCGCACACGCCGACGACGGCGAGCCCGTACGCGTCCCGCCACCGCCGCACGCGCGGCATCGCTTCCTTGCTGAGCTCGCAATCCGCGGCCCAGAAGTGCACGAGCAGCGGCGCGCCGATTCGGCGGGCGGGCTCCGCCGCCCCGTCCCGGTTCAACCAATCGCCGGCGCGGGAAAAATCGGGCAGCGCGCTGTACAATCGCATCGCCATTATGGTAACACTCTCCCTCTAGATTAGTCTACGTCCATTGTACAGAAAAAACTCCTTAGACGGCACGAGCGCAAAAAACGGCCGGGCGCAGGCGCCCGACCGTTCGTCACTAACCGTATATGCTTATTTCGCGATGGCGTTCACGATCAAATCGCCCATCGCCGTCGTGCCGATCGCCTTCGACTTGTCGACGGCGATGTCGCCCGTCCGGTGGCCGGCGTCGAGCACCGACTTGACGGCGTTCTCGATCGCTGTCGCCGCGTCCTCGTAGCCGAACGTGAGGCGGAACATGAGCGCGACGGAGAGAATCGTCGCGATCGGGTTCGCGATGCCCTGGCCGGCGATGTCCGGCGCGGAGCCATGCACCGGCTCGTACAGGCCGAAGCTGCCTTCGCCCATCGACGCGGAACTCAGCATGCCGATGGAGCCCGTCAGCATCGCCGCTTCGTCGGAGAGGATGTCGCCGAACATGTTCTCGGTGACGATGACGTCGAAGCTCGTCGGGCGGCGGAGCAGCTGCATCGCGCAGTTGTCGACGAGCACGTGCTCGAGCTCGACTTCCGGATAGTCGGCCGCGATGCGGACGACCGTCTCGCGCCACAGGCGGGACGACTCGAGCACGTTCGCCTTGTCGACGGAAGCCAATTTTTTGCGGCGCTTCAACGCGATTTCGAACGCTTGACGCGCGATGCGCTCCACTTCGGGCACGCTGTAGACGCACGTGTCTACCGCTTCTTCGCCGTTCGGTCCTTGGCGGCGGAACTTGTCGCCGAAGTAGATGCCGCCGGTCAGCTCGCGCACGACGATGAGGTCCGTGCCGCGAAGCACTTCTTCTTTAATCGTCGACGCTTCGATCAAGCAGTCGAACACGAACGCCGGGCGCAGGTTCGAGAATAGGCCGAGCGCCTTGCGGATGCCGAGCAGGCCCGTCTCCGGACGCAGCTCCTTCGGGTTGTTGTCCCATTTCGGGCCGCCGACGGCGCCGAGCAGCACCGCGTCCGCGCTTTTGCACAGCTGGAGCGTCTCTTCCGGGAGCGGCGTCCCCTTCTCGTCGATGGCGATGCCGCCGAACAAGCCGTGCTCGAACTCGAATTTGTAGCCGAACACTTCTTCCGTCTTGCGGATGACTTTGATCGCTTCCGCGACGACCTCCGGTCCGATGCCGTCGCCGGCGATGACCGCGATTTTTTTCGTCTCTGCCATGGTTCGCTTATTCCTCGTTTCTTTACTGAATAATATCGTTATTTCGGTTGTAACATACTTCCGCTTATTTGGGAAGAATATGAAACCTATCGTCGTTATAGGCAGCGCCTATGTCCGACGAGCCGCCCGCGGCATCGCGCCGCAAGCGGCCGCCGAAACCGAGTCACGCCCGGCGGTTCATGTTGTTGACCGCGCTGAACAGCGCCTTGACGGACGACGTCATAATGTCCGCGTCGACGCCGGACCCCCAGTGCACGACGCCGTTCGCATCAGTGACGCCGATGTAGGAAATCGCCTGCGCGCCGGAGCCGATTTCGAGCGCATGCTCCTTGTACACCAAGTTCGAGAACGAGATGCCGAGATTCGTCTGCAGCGCGTTGCTGATCGCGTCCAGACGGCCGTTCCCGTTCCCTTCGAGCTCCTTCGTCTCCCCGTCGATCCGCACCGTCACGATCGTGGAATAGTCGTCGCTGCCTTGGAAGCGGTAGCGCACGAACGAGATCGGCTCGTTCACGTTGACGAACGATTCCTGGAAGATCGCGAAAATTTCTTCCGCCATGAGCTCCTTTTGCAGCTTGTCGGACACGTCCTTGACCCGGTAGCCGAGGCTTTCCCGCATGCCCTGCGGCAGGTCGAGACCGTACTTCTGCTGCAGCACGTACGCAACGCCGCCTTTGCCGGATTGGCTGTTGATGCGGATGATGTCCCCTTCGTATTCGCGGCCGATATCATGCGGATCGATCGGCAGGTACGGCACGCTCCAGTGCGGCGGATTTTGCTCTTCGCGCCATTTCATGCCCTTCGCGATCGCGTCCTGGTGAGAGCCCGAGAACGCCGTGAAGACGAGCTCGCCGCCGTAAGGCTGGCGCTCGCCGACGCGCATTCTCGTCAGCCGTTCGTACACCTTCAGGATTTCAGGGAGGTTATGGAAATTCAGCTTCGGATCGACGCCGTGCGAGTACATGTTGAGCGCCAGCGTGACGATATCCACGTTGCCGGTGCGCTCGCCGTTGCCGAACAGCGTGCCCTCCACGCGCTGGCCCCCGGCCAGGATGCCGAGCTCCGCGTCCGCGACGCCCGTCCCCCGGTCGTTATGCGGATGGAGCGACACGATGACGCTGTCCCGATACTTCAAATTTTCGCTCATGAACTCGATCTGACTGGCGTACACATGCGGCATCGACATCTGCACCGTCGATGGCAGGTTGATGATCACCTTATTGTCCGGCGTCGGCTGCCATACGTCGAGCACTGCGTTGCAAATCTCGAGCGCGAAATCGACCTCCGTGCCCGTGAAGCTTTCCGGCGAATATTGGAACTGGAAATTCCCCTCGGTTTGTGCCGCGCATTCCAAGAACAGCTTCGCGCCATCCACCGCGATGTCGATGATCTCCTGCTTCGACTTCCGGAACACCTGCTCGCGCTGCGCCAAGGAAGTAGAGTTATACAGATGCACGATCGCCCGTTTCGCGCCGCGGAGCGATTCGAACGTTTTCCGAATGATATGGTCGCGGGACTGGGTCAGCACCTGAATCGTGACGTCGTCCGGAATCATATCGTTCTCGATCAACGTCCGCAGGAACGTGAATTCCGTCTCCGACGCGGCCGGAAACCCGACCTCGATCTCCTTGAATCCGATATCGACGAGCATTTGGAAGTATTCGAGCTTCTCCTCCAAGTTCATCGGCACGATGAGCGCCTGGTTGCCGTCCCGAAGGTCGACGCTGCACCAAATCGGCGCTGCATCGATATATTCTTTCTGCGCCCACTTCAGGCTCTGCCGCGGAGGCATAAAATAGCCTCTGGCGTACTTCTCCACGTTATTCATCCTGTTCGACCTCCCAATCCAAAATAAGAAAAACTTCTATCGAAGTACATACAAGGATGAGCGACCGCGGTTAAGTGGAAGTTTTTCTTGGTATAGAATTTACCCGTTCCGAAGTCAGCGAAACTTATAAATTCTATAACAATAAAAAAGTCTTCCGCCTCCTTGTACAAGGAGACGAAAGACTTGTCGTCTTACGCGGTACCACTCCAGTTCATACCCGTGAAGGATATGCACTCAACGGATCAGGACGACGCCGTCCTGCTTCCTCCTGTCATAACGGTCAGGCTCCGGCTCGGCTTACTGACGGAAAACCGCGTTCGGCGAGCGACTCCAAGGCGAGTTCGGACGATTCCCGCGGCTGCTTCGCACCGTTCAGCAGCTCTCTGAGCGCAAGAAACATCGTACTGATCCTTATCAACGTCTTTGCTTATGCAATTCATTGTACTTCACGGGATACCGCGAATTCAAGCCGTAAACCGAATTACTTCTTGATCCAAGCCATCATGTCGCGCAGCTGCGAGCCGACTTGCTCGATCGGATGAGCGGCTTCGTTGCGGCGCGTCGCCGTCATGAACGCCTTGTTGGACTGGTTCTCGAGGATGAAGTCGCGAGCGAAACGCCCCGTTTGGATGTCCTCGAGGACGCGCTTCATTTCCTTCTTCGTCTCTTCCGTCACGATGCGAGGACCCGTCACGTAGTCGCCGTACTCCGCCGTGTTGGAGATGGAGTCGCGCATCGTCGCGAGGCCGCCTTCATAGATCAGGTCGACGATCAGCTTCAGCTCGTGGAGGCACTCGAAGTACGCCATTTCCGGAGCGTAGCCCGCTTCCGTCAGCGTTTCGAAGCCGGCTTTGATCAGCGCGGATACGCCGCCGCAAAGCACTGCTTGCTCGCCGAACAGGTCGGTTTCCGTCTCTTCTTTGAACGTCGTTTCGATAACCCCTGCGCGCGTGCAGCCGATGCCGCGAGCGTAGGCGATGCCGATGTCGAACGCCTTGCCCGTCGCGTTCTGGTGAATCGCGATGAGGCCCGGTACGCCGAAACCTTCGACGTATACGCGGCGAACGAGGTGACCCGGCGACTTCGGAGCGACGAGCAATACGTCGACGTCGCTGCGCGGCTGGATTTGGCCGTAGTGAACGTTGAAGCCGTGCGCGAACAACAGCGCCGCGCCGCTCTTGATGTTCGGAGCGATTTCTTCGTTATATACTTTCGCTTGCGTCTCGTCCGGCATAAGGATCATGATGACGTCAGCTTGCGCAGCCGCTTCAGAAACTTCCATGACTTTGAAGCCGTCGTTTTCCGCTTTCGTCCACGACTTGCCGCGGCGAAGGCCGACGATCACGTTGATGCCGCTGTCGCGAAGGTTTTGGGAATGCGCGTGGCCCTGGGAGCCGTAACCAATGACCGCTACCGTTTTGCCGCTAAGGTTGCCAAGATCTGCGTCTTTGTCGTAGTACAATGTTACTGCCATTTCAATAACTTCCTCCTTGGAATAAACCATGTAATTTATTGAAGGACCTGGTTAAGGGTCGATTTCAAGCTAAGTATTTGGGTCGAAAAGGTTCCCGCGGACCGCAGCCTGCGAGGGGAACGCCTTCGTTCGAGCGTGGCAATACCGCGTCAATCGGGCGCCTCGCAGCTCGCGCCGCCGAGGAGCCCGGCCGAAACGCCGCCAAACTACACGAATAACGGAACGCCTTGTCCGTTATTTTAGCCCGCGGTCGCGTCTTCCCCCGGATAACGGAACCGACAGTCCGTTATTTTCCTGAAATTGCGCTGCAACGCCGCGTTTCCGCCGAAATAACGGACAATCATGTACGTTATTATAGCCAGTTTGCGCATTTCGGCGAAAATGACGGACAATCGGTTCCGCTAAGCCGCCGCTGCGGCCCGCTGCGGAGCCGATCGCAGCCGGGGACGGCACCCGGGAAACTTACTTTCCGGCGCCGCGGTTGATCGCGGTGACGCCCGTGCGCGTCAGCTGCAGGATGCCGTACGGCTTCATGAGCTCGACCATCGCGTCGATCTTCTCCGTGTCGCCGACGACCTGCACGATGACCGTCGACGGCGAGATGTCGACGATGCTCGCGCGGAACGTCTCGACGACGCCGAGAATTTCCGGCCGCAAGCTCGGCTCCGCGTTCACCTTGATCAGGGCGAGCTCGCGGGACACCATCGGATTCGCGCTCAGGTCGATCACCTTGATGACGTCGATCAGCTTGTACAGCTGCTTTTGGACTTGTTCCAGCGTCGATTCGTCGCCGGTCGTCACGATGATCATCCGGGAGAGCCCCGGTTCTTCCGAGGTCCCCACGGTGATGCTTTCGATGTTAAAGCCGCGCCGTCCGAACAGACCCGAGACGCGTTGCAGCACCCCGGGCTGGTCGTTGACGAGGACGGAGATCGTATGCTTCGTCGTCATTCGTCATCCCCCATAATCATCTCGCTGATCGACGTTCCCGCCTGCACCATCGGATACACGTTCTCGTCGCGGCGGACGACGAACTCGACGAGCACCGGACCCGGCGTAGCGAGCGCTTCTTCCCAAGCCGCGCGCGCTTCTTCTTTGTTCGAGGCGCGGAGCCCCTTGACGCCGTACGCTTCCGCCAGCTTCACGAAATCCGGGCTGCCCGCGAGGTCGATGTGGCTGAAGCGCTGGCCGTGGATGATCTCCTGCCACTGGCGCACCATGCCGAGCACCGTGTTGTTGAGCACCGCGATTTTGACCGGGATGTTATGGATCGCGCAGATCGCGAGCTCCTGCGAGCACATCTGCATGCCGCCGTCGCCGTTGATCGAGACGACCGTCGCGTCCGGGTTGGCGATTTGGACGCCGATCGCGGACGGGAAGCCGAAGCCCATCGTGCCGAGACCGCCGGACGAGATCCAGCGACGCGGATGGTTGAAACGATAGTACTGCGCCGCCCACATTTGGTGCTGGCCGACGTCCGTCGTGACGAACGCGTCGCCCTTCGTCGTCTCGTGGATGAGCTCGACGACCCATTGCGGCTTCAGTTCGACGTCGGAATCTTTGTAGGAGAGCGGACGCTCCTTCTTCCATGCCTGGATTTGGGAAACCCACGCGTCGGACTTCGCTTTCTTCGCCTTCTTGTTGGCGAGTTCGAGCACCATCTTCACGTCGCCGACGCAAGGGATGGCCGTCGGCACGTTCTTCCCGATTTCCGCCGGATCGACGTCGATGTGCGCGATTTTCGCCTTCGGGGCGAATTCCGACACCTTCATCGTCACGCGGTCGTCGAACCGGGCGCCGATGCCGATCAGCAAGTCGCAGTTTTGCAGCGCCGTATTGGCCGTCCACGTGCCGTGCATGCCCGGCATGCCCATCCACAGCTCGTGCGCGCTCGGGAAGCCCCCGAGGCCGAGCAGCGTCGTCGTAACCGGAATCTGCGTCTTCTCCGCGAACTCCATCAGCTCTTCGTGCGCGCCGGCGTAAACGACGCCGCCGCCCGCGAGGATGACCGGACGCTCCGCTTCCTCGATCGCCTGCAGCAGCTTGTTGACTTGGCCCTTGTTCGGCATGACCGTCGGGTTGTAGCCGCGGATACTGACTTCTTCCGGGTAATGGAACTCCGTCAGCTGCGCGGACACGTCCTTCGGAATGTCGATGAGGACCGGCCCCTTGCGGCCCGTGTTCGCGATGTGGAACGCTTCGCGGATCGTCTTCGCGAGATCCTTGACGTCGCGCACCAAATAGCTGTGCTTCGTGATCGGCATCGTGATGCCGGTGATATCGGCTTCTTGGAACGCGTCCGTGCCGATGTACGTCGTCGCGACGTTGCCCGTAATGACGACGAGCGGCACGGAATCCATGTACGCCGTGGCGATGCCCGTGACGAGGTTCGTCGCCCCCGGGCCCGACGTCGCGATGCAGACGCCGACCTTGCCCGTCGAACGCGCGTAGCCGTCGGCCGCGTGGATCGCGCCCTGCTCGTGGCGGGTCAGCAAATGTTTAAAGTCGGGATTCCCGTGCATCGCGTCGTAAATATACAACACGGCGCCGCCGGGGTATCCGAATACGCATTCCACTCCTTCGAGGAGCAAGGAGCGGAGCAAAATTTCAGAGCCCGAAATGACGTCGGGCTTCAACAGACGGCTGCGCAGTTCTTCACTATCCAGCTTTGCGACACTGAGTTGTTGAACGCTCACATGAGACCCTCCATTTCTTATTCGTTCATAGAAACCAGCGGACTTCCATGGGGCAAAAAATAAAAAACCCTTCCGCCCCCGGCGCGACCGTATCAACGGCGCAGCCATGGGACGAAAGGGGTTCGCTTTCGTGGTACCACCCAAAATTCGCCTATGCCTTGCGGCATGGGCCTCAAGCAGAAACGCGGCAGCCGGCCGGGCCGTCGCCCGATCCGACGCTTCTCAGCGTCCTGCGGCACGGTAACGTGTGCCGATCCGATTTCTCCTATTAGGCGCCGGCGACAGCCGGGACGCTTTTCAGAGAAACAGCTCCGAGGTGAGCTCGCATATACGGGAGTTATGGCGAAGGTTGCAGCAAATCCTTCCGCTCTCTGTTCATAAGAGCCCGTAAAGCTTCGTCCTCTTCACAGCCGATCCAATATAACCACAAACAGTTTGTGCATTTTGCTTAAAGATTATTATATTCTTGCGTGAATTATGCGTCAAGTTTTTATTTAGCGGATTCGAATTTCGAACGGCTCGCGAATGTACCCCGGGTAGTTGTATATCTCGAACCGCAGCGGCTGTTCGTATGCCTCGTCCGGGATCTCCAAGGCGAACGATTGCCGGTCGTCCCCCGGCCTGGCGGAACGTTGGCCGCTGCCCGTCCGGTACGACCGCCCTTGAGCGTCCTCGAACTCGGATTCGACGACGGAATAAATCATAAAATCGTCCGCCGCGACGCCCCGAAGCTCGAAACACAGCTCGAGCGAGTCGCCGAGATCCGTCACCGACGTCAGCGAAATGCGGTCGTCCGGCGCCTCCAGCACCCGTTTCCGCCCCGTATCGACGACGAGATGCGTTCGCTCCTTGTCGATGGCGCGGGCTGCGGAGCCGGTCAGCGTCAGCGACTCGGGAATCGAGAACGAGCTGCCCTCGAAATACACCGTTCTGCGCAAGCCGGTTTCGAGGAACGAGCTGCGTTCCGCAAACCGCTCCCCCCCGTCGCCGATCAGCGCCAGATCCAGGAACGAGAATATTTCCTTCGTATTGTTCGGATCGTACTCGAGCTCGACGGCGATGCGCGTCGGATATACGATCGCCTTGCTGAACGTCACGCGCTGTCCTTCGATGTCGACCTTCCGGTCGATGCGATACTCGGCGGCGGGACGCTGCGCGAGATCGATCCGAATCGGCACGCGCCAGACGTCGTCGCTCGGCAGCCCCATCGTTGCAAGCCGCACCTCCAGCGTAAACTCCGCCGGAACGTCCGCTTCCTCGGTGAACAGCAGCTCGGCGACGTCGGAGTACGCCGGCGCCGCCTCCCCGTCCCAGCTCCCGCGGTACGACATCGAGTAGCCGGACGCGATCGAGCCGTCCGGCAGACGAAGCGTCGCTTCGTGCAGCCGCGCGCCGACGACGCCCGAGGCGTCCCGAATCGTATAGAAAATCAGCAGCCGCTTCTCATCGGGGATGACGCCGTCCACCGCGAACGTCACCTCGCCGTGCGTCTCATAAGCGCCGATGGCCTGGTAATAATCGTTGCGCACCGCTTCCGTCAACCCTCGGTCGTAGCGAATCAGCTCCACGATCGATTCCATCCCCGGGAGACGGCCGACCGCTTCGGCGAACGCGGGGGAGAGGCGGATCGATCCCGCGATGCACAGCACCGTCACGACCGCGGCGGCGGCGCTCCAGCCGGCTCGGCCGAACCGGCGCCGCTCCCTACTTTCGGCCGACGCGCGGCGAATGCCCGAGCGGATCGCCTCGTCCAAGCGGCCTTCCGGCACCGGCGCGCCTCGCAGCGCCTTGCCTTGCTCTTCTAACCAGCATTCCTCCGGCGGCTTCCCTCGATTCATCGCTCTCCCTCCCCTTCGCTCATGATCGCCCTCGCCAGCGCCAGCGCCTTATGCAGCCGCGCCTTCACCGTCCCGACCGGCCGGCCGAGCGCCGCCGCGATTTCTCCCAGCGTCATGTCCTCGTAATATTTCAACAGCAGCACTTCCCGATATTTCGGCTTCAGCCGCTCCATCGCTTCCGTCATGTCCAGCCGAGCGACGACCTCTCCTTCCGCCGAAGGGGCGGCGCCGACCTCCCGCTCGGCGCCGCCGCGCAGTCGCCGCTTGCGCTTGCGCTCGTCATTACAGCAGTTGAGCAGAATACGGATCAACCACGTCGAGGCATAGCGCGGTTCCCGCAGCTTGCGGAACGTCTTCCACGCGCGGTACGCCGTCTCCTGAATCGCTTCAATCGCGTCGTCCTCGTTCTTGAAATACGCGTAGGCGATGCGGTACATCCGCTCCTTCTGCAGCGACATCAGCTCGTAAAACGCCTCGCTGTCGCCGTCCATCGCCGCCCTCGCCAAACGCTCCGTTCGGTCCACCGGCTCCCTCCTCCCGCTTCTCTTGTATTTATTAGACTGCGGAAGGCGGCAAACGGTTTGCTTTCCGCGGCCATTTTTTCCGCCGAACGCAAAAACCGCCGCCCGAAACATCGGACGGCGGTTCGTAAACGCGAAATTTACGCGTTGATTTGCTCTTTCGCTTTGCCCGCGAGCGCGTTGAACGCGTTCACGTCGTTGACCGCGAGGTCGGCGAGCATCTTGCGGTTGACCGTGATGCCGGCGAGCTTCAGGCCGTGCATCATGCGGCTGTAGGACAAGCCGTTGTTGCGGGCTGCGGCGTTGATCCGCACGATCCACAGCTTGCGGAAGTTGCGCTTCGTCTGACGACGGTCGCGGTATGCGTACAGCAAGGACTTCATCACTTGCTCGTGCGCTTTTTTGAACAGGCGGTGCTTCGCACCGAAGTAACCTTTAGCAAGCTTCAAAAATTTCTTATGACGACGACGAGTCACGAACCCGCCCTTAACTCTGGTCATGGAAATACCTCCTAGTAGCTATCGGAAAATTTTTATGGTCGGAACATTATTTGAGGTTGAGGAGTTGCTGCTTCATGCGAGCGTAGTCTCCCGTGTGAAGAAGCGGCTGGCCGCTCAACACGCGCTTTTGGCGCGGGCTTTTGCCGGACAGCAAGTGGTTTTTGTACGCTTTGTAGCGCTTCACTTTGCCCGTGCCCGTAACTTTGAAACGGTCTTTCAAGCTGCTATGCGTCTTCATTTTCGGCATGACGGATGTTCCTCCTAAATGGTTGGTTAGTTCGGTTTGTTCGGGGCCAAAATCATGATCATGCTTCGGCCCTCCAGCTTCGGACGGCGTTCTTGAATCCCGATCGCCTCGACCTCGGCCGCTACGCGCTCGAGCACCTTCTGGCCGACGCTGGCATGGGTGATTTCGCGTCCGCGGAAGCGGATCGTGCATTTCACCTTGTCCTGCTCGTTCAAGAACTTCACGACGTTGCGAAGCTTCGTCTGGAAGTCGTGCTCGTCGATCGTCGCGCTGAAGCGTACTTCCTTGAGCTCGACGATCTTCTGGTTTTTGCGGTTTTCTTTCTCTTTCTTTTGCTGCTCGTACCGGAACTTCCCGTAGTCCATAATCCGGCATACCGGCGGCTTCGCGGTCGGAGCGACGTTCACCAGGTCGAGATTCGCGTCAATGGCTTTCTGCATCGCTTCGCGGAACGGCACAATGCCCAGCTGCTCGCCCTCGGGCCCTACAAGACGTACTTCCTTCGCGCGAATCTCTTCGTTAATCTGATGGTCCTTGCTAATGGTTTGCCACCTCCAGGAATGGTTCGAACGGATCAAGCAAACAAAAAACGCGGCGCACCGGAAACTCCAGTACCCGCGTCAGTTACCGACAAACGTGATGATGCCGCGCTACCTATGTAGGCGCTGCTCGTCAGCGGCGGACCAGCCGATCCAATCATCGGTCAGGTGAGAAGCGGGTGCTTCTGCTTTTGCTCACTCGAGGATTTAATATATCATACACGTTTGCCGGTGTCAACACGATTTCTCGATCGTTGCGTTACGCCGCCGTCAGTTGAACTTCTGCACGTCGTCGAGACGCAGCACCCGCGTATGCTTCGTATGGCTCCAGCTCTTGTTGTTCTGCGTGAAGAACGCGTGGAACGTGATCGGATACCACGACAGCAGGAACAGCGGGAACGTCAGCAGCGACGCGTACATCTTCCACGATTTCACCCGCTCGAGCGCGAGCGCCAGCGGGAACTGCAGGTAAACGACGAAAATGGCGATGGTGCCGATCCATACCGGAACGAAGTCGTACACCGACATGAGGCTCGGCTTGCCCGGCAGCAGCTGATCGACCCACATGACGACCGTGAACACGAGCGAGACGAACACGTTGTATACGCTGATGGAATACAGCGCCGTATCGATTTTCGTCCAGCTCCGCTCCTTGATTCCCTGCCACAGCAGCGGGAAGAAGTAGCGGCGGGCGACGTCGAAATGGCCCTGCATCCAGCGCAGGCGCTGGCGCGCGGACGCCTGGAACGTGAGCGGCTTCTCGTCGTACACCTTGGCGTCGTAGTTGAACGTCGGGTACACGCCCCGCTGCACGCAGCGCATCGTAAATTCGAGATCCTCGACGAGCGACGTCGCGCCCCAGCCCATCTCCTTCAGCAGCTTCGCGTCGAAGCACATGCCCGTGCCGCCGAGGAAGTTCGCCATGCCGAGCGCGCGGCGCGGCATTTGCCACAGGCGGTTGCAGAACCAATACGTGACGCCGTACGCGGCGGTGATCCAAGAATCGTACGGATTTTTCGTGTCCAAGTACGCTTGAATGACGCGGGAGCCGTTGCACAGGTCGTTGTTCATTTCGCGCAGGTAGCGCGGGCTGACGAGGTTGTCGGCGTCGAACATGACGACCGCGTCGTACTGCTTCTCCATGCCCCACAGCTCTTTCAGCATCCATTCGATCGCGAACCCTTTGCCCCGCAGCGCTTGGTTATGGCGCTCCATCGCGATCGCACCGTGAGCGCGAACGACGTCCGCGGTTTTGTCCGTGCAGTTGTCGCAAATGACGAAAATATCATACATTTCCCGCGGATAATCGAGCGACTTCAAGTTGTCGACGAGCGCGCCGACGACCTGCTCCTCGTTGTGCGCGGCCACCAGCACCGCGAACGTTTTTTGCGGCGCGTGATCCTTTTTCACCGTTTTCAGCTTCCATCCCCAGAAAGACAAGACCAGTTGATAAAACCCCACTGCGAACAATCCGATTTGCACCACAAGAACGATGCCGTTCATCATGCTGCCCCCTTTGTGATCTGTTTCGTTGCTGCTTGCGCGGCCGACGGACGACAACGCCGCGTCGACTCGGTTCGACGGCCTTGCCCCTTGTTGCCGTTGGGCTCCCTGAATTTTGCTTCAAGTCGCCAGGGAAGTCAAAAACCGCCAGCGGCCGTTTCGGGCGATTCTTCCGGCATAAAGCGTCATCCGGACGGAATCGCCGCCCCCGGTTCGCCCATTATTGGACGCTACGTAACTATTTTACCGTTTTTCTCACTTTTTATGACGAATTGATTACGAAATGTTACGAGAATATTACAAAAGGCCCGGATGCCCCGGGCCTTCGTCCATTACCTATTCGATTTTCCGTCCCCTTTTTTCGCTATAAAACGACAGCTTCCCGCATCGACTCCCGCACGACGTCCCGATACGATTCCAGCAGCCCGCGGAAAATACGGTCCCACGATTGCGAACGCGCGTATTCGAGGCCGGCGGCGCCGAGGCGGGCGCGCAGTCCCGCGTCCGACTTCAAGGCGGCGAGCGCGGCGGTGAACGCGGCGGCGTCCCGCGGCGGGCACAGCCAGCCGGTTTCGCCGTGGCGCACGATATCCCCTACGCCTCCGGCGCCGGCGCCGATGACCGGCGTGCCGCACGCCATCGACTCCAGCACGACGTTGCCGAACGTCTCCGTCGCCGACGGGAACAGGAACACGTCCGACGCCGCGTACAGCTCGCTGAGCCGGCGCCCCTCCACGAAGCCGAGCAGGCGGATCGGCTCCTCGGGCCGCACCGTCTCCTTCAGCTCCTGCAGCAGCGGGCCGTCGCCGGCGACGACGAGCTCCATCTCGGCGCGGTCCGCCTCGGGCATCGCCCGGAACGACTCCAGCAGGACGTCGATGCTCTTCTCCGCGGCAAGCCGCCCGACGTACAGGACGACGAACTTGTCGGGCGAGACGCCGAACGAGCGGAGCACCGCTTCCCGATCTACCTCGGGGCTGAACTGCTCCGTGCTGATGCCGCGGCCCCAGATCTCCATTTCGGGGAACCCCTTCGTCTTCAAATGATCGAGCGCCGATCGCGAAGGGACGTACACTTTTCGGCAATCCGCGTGAAACCACGACATATACTTCATTAGGACGGGCTCCATCCATTGCAGCTTATAGTAGGCCAAATATTGGTCGAAATGCGTGTGATACGAAGCTACGAGCGGGATGCCGTGCTTGCGGGCGTAGTGGCTGCCGTAAAAGCCGATGTTGAACGGCGTCGCCACATGGATGAGCGTCGGGCGAAACTCCTTCAGCGCCTTCTTCATGTTGAGCGGATTCGGCAGGGCGAACTTGCAATCCGGATACAGCAGGAACGGGACGCTGAACAGCCGCTCCACCGAGCTGGCCTCGGCGGGCAGACGCGCCTCCGCCGTCGGCGCGAACACCTTGCAAGGGACGCCCTGCGATTCCAAGAAGGCCGCCCATCGTCCGAGCGTTTTCGCAACGCCGTTCACTTCAGGCACGTAAGTATCGGTAAACAATGCTACTCTCATCGCCGCGCCTCCTTCGCAGCGGCCCAGGGCCGCAAGGATTCCAATAGTAATATTATATTAAGCGTCTATTATCTCAACGTTATCGGCACGTAAAGAAATCGTTTTGAAAAATTAATATGCGTTTGATACTTCATTTACAAATCTATTTTACAATAATCGCTGTAGCCATAGTTCTGCCGTTTCGGTACAATAAAAGACAGACAGATGGAGGAGGACCTACTGATGTGGAGCCGCATGGTCTCTTGGCTGAAGGAACACGACCAACGCGTGTTTTTCCTTGTGAACCGCAAACTCAATCACGCTTTGGTAGGAAAGCTATGCGAACGGATCACTCATCTGGGCGGAGCTAGGGCCACGATTCTCGCCACTTTGGGGATTTGGATGCTCGCCCCGAAGCCGGTGTCGACCGTCGGCATGCAAGCTTTCATAGCTTTGGCGCTCAGCCATATACCCGTTGCTATCGTGAAGAAGACATATCCGCGTTTGCGCCCTTATCTCGCCCTGCCCGAAACGATCACCTGCAGCAAGCCGTTGAAGGATCATTCCTTCCCTTCCGGGCATACGACGGCGATCTTTTCCGTCATCGCGCCGTTCGTCATCGCCTTCAACTGGATCGGCTTCATTCTGATTCCGGTCGCGATGATCATCGGCATGTCCCGCATGACGCTCGGATTGCATTACCCGTCCGACGTGGCCGCGGGCTGCGTCATCGGCTGCCTCACCGCCGCGGGCACGGTCGCTTTCCTGGGGTAATCTTGCTATCATTTGCATCATAAGCTTATTTCATATATCGTTGACGTACGGTACAGAGGCCATGTAAGGACAGGTGAATTGCCTTGCAGCGAAAGAAGAGGATCTTGATCCTTTCCGAAGGATTCGGAGCCGGGCACACCCAGGCGGCGCACGCGCTCGCCGTCAGCATCAAACGCATGTCCCCCAACGTCCAGACACGGGTGCTCGAGCTCGGGTCGTTCCTGCATCCGACGATTTTCCCAATGATTTTCAGCGCTTACAAAAAGACGGTCACTTCGCAGCCGAAGTTGTACGGCATGATGTACCGTTCTCAATACAAGAAGCGCGTGGGCAAATTTTCGCAGCTGGCGCTGCATCGTATTTTTTACGCGCAGACGGCGCATATCATCCGAACGCTGAAGCCGAACGCGATCGTGTGCACGCATCCGTTCCCGAACATCGTCGTGTCGCGCCTGAAGCGTTCCGCCGGATTGGACGTGCCGCTGTGCACCGTCATCACCGATTACGACGCGCACGGCACATGGATTTCGGCGGAGACGAACCGGTACTTGGTTTCCACCCCCGAGGTGAAAAACAAGCTGATCGCTCAGGGCGTGCCGAGCCGCATCATCCGCGTGACCGGCATCCCGGTGCATCCGAACTTCTGGCAGCAGCAGGACAAAGACCAAGTGCGGGCCGATTTCGGGTTGAAATCGATGCCCACGGTGCTCGTCATGGGCGGCGGATGGGGGCTCATGAAGCAAGAGGAGCTCCTGAAATACATGATCAACTGGCGGGATCGCATCCAGTTCATCTTCGTGCTCGGCAACAATCGGAAGGCGCTCGACGAAATGTCCGCCGACCCGGCGTTCCGGCACGAGAACATCAAGCTGCTCGGTTTTACGCGCGAGGTCGACAAGCTGATGGAAATTTCGGATCTGCTCATCACGAAGCCGGGCGGCATGACGTGCACGGAGGCGCTGGCGAAAGGCTTGCCGATGCTGTTCCACGAGGCGATTCCCGGCCAAGAGGAAGAGAACGCGCAGTACTTCACGAGCAACGGCTTCGGCGAAACGCTGAAATCGGTCGAGACGATCGATTTCTGGTTCAACCGGCTCGTCATGCAGTACGACGAAGTGCTGCAGCGCCGGCGAATGCTGACCCAAATGCTGCAGCGCACGAACCCCGAAGATTGCTCCAAAGCGATACTGCAAATGGTAAATTGACAAAAGAAAGGGCCGCCGGCATCGACGCCGAGCGGCCCTTCGTTATTGCGGCGGAACGGCGCCCGCTCCACGACTATGGGCGCGCGGTGCCGATTTCGTCCGCGCTCTTGACCCTGACCGTCTTCGCCGCCGCCCGGCCGCCTTGAGCCTGCTGCGCGGCTTCCTCCGCGTCGGTCGCCGCGGCGGCTTCCGCGCGCTTCTTCCTCGCCGCGTCCAACTCTTCCCGCCGGCGCGCGATCGCCTTCTCCCCGACGATCACTTCGACCCGGTGAATGTTGACGCCTTGGCTCGAGAACTTCATCTCGTACTCCGTCATCACGTTGTTCGGGACCGTCCCCTGCCCGTGGAGATCGAGCGAAATGTTCCGCATCATCAGCTCCATCTCGGCGAACGAGTTAAGCGAAAACTCGAACAGCGAACGGGAATCCGTCTTGAAGTGGATCTCCCCGTCGTCGTTCAACACCCGCATATATTTCGTCACGAAATTCGAATGCGTGAGCCGCCGGTGCGCATGGCGCGTCTTCGGCCACGGATCGCTGAAATTCAAATAGATGCGCTCGATTTCGCCGGGCGCGAACATCTCTTCGAGCCGCTCGACGTTGCCGAGCACGAGCCGCAGGTTGTTCGGCGGCACCTGACCGCGCTCCTCCGTCCACTGCGCGCGGGTCTCGTCCGCCTTCTCGCTGCCCTTGCGGATCAGCTCGTCGTACATATCCACGCCGATGAAATTCCACTCCGGATGCTGCAGGCTCATCAAGCTGATGAAGCGGCCTTTGCCCATCCCGAGCTCCACATGAATCGGCTTATCGTTGCCGAACAATTCGCTCCATCGTCCGCGATACGCGGAAGGCTGCAGCACGACCCGATCCTCCATCGTCTTCAGCAGCTCTTTCGTTCCCGATCTTCTACGCAAACGCGTCATGCTTCGCACTTCCCCTTCTGCTTGCTTGCCCCTCGATTTTCTTCCCCTATTGTGCCCAATCCCCCCGTCCTTGTAAAGCGCGGAACAAAACAAAGAAGCCTTCCCGCTCGTTCGACGGGAAGGCTCCGATGAAATGTATCGTTTGCGTAACGCAGGGCGCGATTACTGATGCAGTACTTTCTCGACGGTCTTAATTAATTTCTTGCGCGCTTTCGGCAGCAAATCCGGCTGTTCGTTGAACTTGACGCCGGAGAGCGCGATCGCTTCCTTCACCGTCAACTCGATCATGATCTTCTCCTCGCCATGAGGAACTGCGATTTCTTGCGTCATGTCGATCACCTCGTTCATGCAGATTTTTCCGGAAGGTATTCCTAGTGTGCCCTTCCTGCACAAACCCAAACAACAAGGTTTCGCATAGAATATTTGATTGCCGCGGCGCACTTTTAATTTAACACACCATGTAAGGTATGTCAAGATGAAAGCGCTTAAAATTCCGGAATTTAGGCGAATATTTTCGCCCAAATTTCGCGCTTATTCGCGCCCGGAAAGCCTTGATTTTCAAGGGATTTCGGCATTTTCGCTCCCCCTGTTCAGGCATTGGTTCGGATGCCGGTCCCTCCTCTTTACCGATTCTTCATTTTCGGGGCGAATCGGCACGCGGCGATCCCGCCCGTTTCGTCTCGCGCGGCGCTTCTCCGCTCCTTCGCTTACGGTTTGATCCGCCGCCGAATTGAGGTACAATGAAAGAGATGCAGATCATTTACAGAATCGAGTTGGTTGCAAGCATGACCTACGCTTCTTCGTCCGCCTCCTCCTCCGGGCCGCTGCTTTGGGGAGACAAGCGGTTCCATACTTGGAATTATGAAATGCGCGAGCGCTTCGGCACGAAAGTGTTCAAAGTGATGCTCGACGCCGGCTTTACGTGCCCGAACCGGGACGGCGCCATCGCGACCGGGGGCTGCACGTTCTGCAGCGCGCGGGGCTCCGGCGATTTCGCCGGCAGCCGGCGCGACGATCTCGTCGTCCAGTTCCGCAACATTCGCGACCGCCAGCACGAGAAATGGCCGAACGCGCAGTACATCGGCTACTTCCAGGCGTACACGAATACGTACGCGCCGGTGAGCGAGCTGCGGGAATACTACGAGACTATCCTGGCCCAGCCCGGCGTCGTAGGCTTGTCGATCGCGACGCGGCCCGACTGCCTGCCGGACGACGTGATCGAATATTTGGCGGAGCTCAATCAGCGCACCTATTTATGGATCGAAATGGGGCTGCAGACGGTCCACGAGCGCACTTCGCAGCTGATCAACCGGGCGCATGATACGGACATGTATCTACGGGCCGTAGAGAAGCTGCGGGCGCACGGCATCCGCGTCTGCGCGCACATCATTTACGGCCTTCCTCAAGAGACGCACGAGATGATGCTGGAAACGGGCGATGCGGTATCGCGCATGGACGTGCAAGGCATTAAAATTCATCTGCTCCACCTGATGCGCAAAACGCCGATGGTCAAGCAGTACGAAGCCGGACTCGTCCGCTTCCTGGAGCGAGACGAATACGTCGGCCTCGTCGTCGACACGCTGGAGCGGCTGCCCCCGGAGATGATCGTGCACCGCGTGACGGGCGACGCGCCGCGCGAGCTGTTGATCGGGCCGATGTGGAGCCTTCGCAAATGGGAAGTGCTGAACGCGATCGACGCCGAGCTTGTGCGCAGAGACACGTGGCAGGGCAAGCTTTGGCGCCCGTCGGCTCCGCTTCGCCCGAGCGGCGTCGGCAACGCCGACATCGGCGTCGCCAACGCGGCCGCCGGCTTCAGCGCCGCCGGTTCGCGCCGAGAGGATGGCCGTTAATATGGGCTTCCTATCGGTATTGTCGTTCGCGCATGCGATTGTACGCGATCGCGTGCGGCCCGGCGACATCGCGGTCGACGCGACGATGGGCAACGGGCACGATACGTTGTTTTTGGCGGGGCTCGCGGGAGACGGCGGCCATGTGTACGCCTTCGACATTCAAGAGACAGCGCTCGCGAATACCGCGGAGCGGTTGGCGTCGTCCGGCATCCCGTCGTCTCGGTACACGCTGCTGCTGAGCGACCATGCCGAGATGGCTCAGCGATTGCCCGCCGCCGCCGTCGGCGGGGTCGCCGCCGTCATGTTCAATCTCGGGTATTTGCCGGGCGCGGATCATAGCGTCATCACGCGGACGCCTTCGACGCTTCGGGCGCTGGACGCGGCGCTCGCCGTCCTTCGCCCCGGCGGGGCCGCGACGGTCGTCGTGTACCCGGGCCACGCGGGCGGCGCCGACGAGGCGGCCGCCGTCGAGGCGTGGGCCGCGGCGCTCGATCCCTCGCGTTATCAAGCGATGGTATACCGGTTTGTGAACCAGCGCAACGCGCCGCCGTACGTTATCGCCGTGGAGAAAAGGAAATCATCCTTCATCATACATACATCAAATAAGGGAGAGAGAAACGATGTCTGAAGTGAAACCGTATCCACTGCAATTTCAGCCGGAGTTCAAAGAACGCGTATGGGGAGCGCGCGAGCTCGAGCGGTTCGGCTTCGATTTGCCGCCGGGCAACATCGGCGAAGGCTGGATGATCGGCGAGCATCCGAACGGCACGACGGCGGTCGCGAACGGCCCGCTCGCGGGCATGCGGCTGGACGAGCTGCGCGAGAAGTTCGGCGCCGAGTGGCTCGGCGCGAAGGGCGTCTCGCCGAAGACGGGACGCTTCCCGCTGCTCGTGAAGCTGCTCGACTGCAGCGACGACTTGTCCGTCCAGGTGCATCCGACCGACGATTATGAACGTTTGGCGCCGGGAGAGCTCGGCAAGACGGAAATGTGGTACGTCCTGGACGCGAAGCCGGGCGCGAAGATCATCTACGGCCTGCGCGAAGGCGTGGACCGCGAGAAGCTGACGGCGGCGATCGCGGAAGGCCGCATTCTCGACTGCCTGCATGAGGTCGAAGCGAAGCCGGGCGATACGTTCTACATTCCTGCAGGCACGGTGCATGCGCTGGGGGCGGGCGTGCTCGTCGCGGAAATTCAGCAAAACTCCGACACGACCTACCGCCTGTACGATTACGACCGTCCGGGCCTCGACGGCAAGCCGCGCGAGCTGCATATCGAAGACTCGCTCAACGTCATCGCGTACGACGGCGCCGGCGCGTCGTACGGCACGACCGAGCTCGCGGAAGGCAACGCGTGGCTCCGGCTCGCCGCCTCGCCGTACTTCGTCGTCGAGAAGGGCCGCGCCTTAGGCGAGTGGGCGCTGTCCACGTCTGCGGACAGCTTCCAGATCTTGATCGCCTGCGAAGGCGAAGGCGCGATCCGCTGGGACGGCGGCGAAGCGGCGCTCAAGCCGGGCGACTGCTACCTGCTCCCGGCGAACCTCGGCGGCTACGCGCTGACCGGCGCCGTCACCGTCATTCGCAGCTACGTACCGTAATCGAGTAGGAGAGGGCGGCAAGCCCTCGACCTCTCACACCACCGTACATGCGGGTCCGCATACGGCGGTTCCTAAAGGTTAACGAATCTCAAGATAGCGAAAAGTCAGACTCAATAGCCCTTGGTCGTTCCAGAAGGAGCGATTGAGGGCGTTGTTTGTGTTTCGGGACATCTCCCAGTATCCTCGTCTGGAGTTAGCCATCACTCTTGCCGCCCATTCAGGCACACCTAAGGCACGG